>DATCXH010000145.1:0-9602 GCA_036565925.1 Vicinamibacterales bacterium | reverse complement strand
GGGGCAAGGTGGCGGCTTCCGGTTCGAATGGTTCTACTTCCGGTAGTTCTTCGACGTCCTCGGGCTGCCACGTCTTGTCGAACCAGGACTCGAGCGGACCGTACAAATGCAGCGTGAAGAACCAGCGCTTGCCCGGAATCGTCTGGATCCAGTTGCTCTTCTTGCCACGCAGCGGCTTCGGACCGAAGTAGACGTCCACTGAGCCGTCGCGATTGATCGCGACGCCCGGCCTGTGACTGCTGATGCTCGGGAACTGCTGGTCCGTCGTCAGCATCGATCGGGTCTGTGTGTCGTACACCACGATTGACCAGAAGTCCCTGGCCGGGATGTTCGGCGGCAAATGGAGTCGGTACGTCCGGCCGCCGTCAAAGGCGCAGCCCTTGTGATCTACATACGCCGTCGCAGTCTGCGAGCCAATGCAGGCAGGCAGTCTCGTCGCCACGGCCGGGCTGACACCGGTCGCACAGAAGAACAGACCAACGCGCGAATCGAGGAGGCGCGCTCCGCGGCGCAGAAATTCGTGGCTGCCGCCGACGAATGGTGTGATGTAGTGTGCGTCTTCGAACAGGTAGTGGTCGGACACGCGACTCTTATAGGACAGCGCGCGGGCCGTCGCATTCCCTATCGCAGCTGCGTGTTGAAGGATCTGGCTCATGCGCGCATCGGGCGCAAAGGGCTTTCCCTTTTCGATCCCAATCGAGGCGAGCAGGCCAAGTGTCTCCGCATCAGTCGCGATCGCGGGTTCCTGCTGCACGACGCGGTTCACCATCTCGAAGAATGTCGCGTCGGTCGGGTGAATAGTGTTGAACGATCGCTCCGACGCATTCACAAAATGCGTGTGGGGCGGACGAGCCGCCTGCGCCAGGGGATAAATCCGTAGGAAGGTCTTGATCCGTCTGACTGCCGGTGTCGGATCGCCCTGCACCATGAACCCGCGCATGAGCAGCCAGTTGCCAAAGGTGTTCGACCGAAACACGTGGAAGCCGGCCGGCACCTGGCCGCGATACGCGGGCGGCAACAACAGGTACTTGCCGCCGTCCCCCTCATCGGGTCCGGCGTTCCCGATATCGCACACGTGGCGGGACCAGAAGTCGTCGATCAATCCAAGTACGTTGGGCGGTGTCTCAAGGACCAGCGGGCCTTCGCTGAGATCGAGCCAGCCCACCGTGTAGATCGATTCGGTGTTGCCAGTTAGAAACAGCGACCGTGAATCCATCAGCGTCTCGAAGATCGCGACTGTGTTGTTGCTGACACCAATGCTTCGCAGGCCTTCGCGCATCGCCGACAGCGAGGCGGCCGGCATCGCGGTTAGAAACGTGCGCACTGCACGCTGGAGATCGAGATTGTCGTACAGCCTCCGGACTGTCTCATCGTCTGGAAAGCCATCGAAGAACTTCAGCGTGCCGAGCCGGCTCTGGACGCGACTTGGCACCGCAATCGACGACGCGATCGCCGTCGCCGTTTTGGGTTTGTTCCGCGTGCCGATCGAGTTCATCGTCGGCTCCTGCACTCGAGGGCGGAATCGTGAACGCTCCGTGTTGATGGAGCCGAACCGCGCAATGCCGTGGGCATGCGATCACACCGTGCACGCCTGTCGCGCGTGAACGCCCCGCACGTGCGCGAAGAACGCTGCCGTTGACCCGCCACGCGCCAGACGCGCTGGCAAGTCCGGTGCCCGGACATCAATGCGTCCGCAGTCGTAATCGTTGTGCGTCTTATCTGCGCAGGCGGGTATCGCTGGCGGTTGTCGGCACGATCGCGGACGGGCCCGTTTCTTCAGCGAGTCGGATCAATTCAGCGACAGAGCCCACTTGCAACTTCGCCATGACATGACCGCGGTGGACTTTCGCCGTCTTCTCCGTGGTCCCGAGTTCCGAGGCGATCTGTTTGTTCGACCGACCAGCGACCAGACGCATCGCCACCTGGCGCTCCCGCGCGGTGAGCAGCTCCACACGCGAGAGAAACGTGTCACGAACCTGCCGTTCGGTCTCGGCTCGCGTACCTTTCTGCAGCCCGCGAGTCACGGCGGCGATAAGTTGTTCGGCTTCGATCGGCTTCATCAGAAAATCGACCGCACCATCGCGCATCGCCTGGACGACGGTGGAAACGTTGCCGCTGTCGGTGATGAACACCATCGCAAGCGTCGGATTGTCGAGGAGCTGTCGCTGCAGATCGGGACCTGACAGGCCAGGCAGGTGCTGATCGACCACGACACATGCCGGTCCTTTGATGGGAAGGGTTTCCAGGAACGTCTCGGCAGAGCTGAACCCTCTCACCGCAAAACCGGATTCAGAGAGATACCGAGATAATCGCGAGCGAAGGTCGTCGTCTTTCTCTACGACATAGACGGTGTCCGCGGGTTTCTTCGTCATCGACTCGTTGCGCCTGACAATCGATATTAGGGTTTAACGTTTCACCGGTTGGGAGCGAACACCTGTGCACTGCACACGTGCACTCGTCATGTCTGCACGATCAGTCCGCGTGGGGCTCGCACTTAATGGGACCCGAAGCATAAAGCAAAGGGCCGTCACGCTGTCACGCAATGTCGTGGGGATGCCTTGAAAGTGGCGGCTTCCCACCAGGGTGGCCCGCTCCACACTCATCGGGTTCGGTCGCAAAGCCTCTGCCGTCTCGATTGGCGTCAGTTCTCAGCTGGCCCGACGCCTGCAGCAATCCGCCCAACACTGCACGAAGGCGCGATGTTCCCACACCGTAGTCATTCACGACATCGCCGAGTCGCCTCGCTCTGGCTCAGTCTGGCCATCGGGATGGGCCCAGCGCGGCTGGCGGCCGGTCAGGAGTTGGAACCACGCGCGTACACGGCGGCACCAACGGGAGTCAACTTCCTGATCGTCGCCGGCGGCCGTTCGACCGGGGGTGTGCTCGTGGACCCGTCGCTTCCGGTTGAAGACGTCGAGGCCACCATCGAATCGGTCGGGCTCGGTCTCGGCAGGACCATCGACTTGTTCGGCCGTACGGCGCTCATCCTGGCGGTAGTGCCGTATGCGTGGGGCAACGTATCGGGCAGCGTCGGCGAGGAGACACGACGAATCACACGCTCAGGCCTCGCCGATCCGCGTGTGAAACTATCGGTGAATCTACTCGGCGGGCGAGCCCTGACACCGCGCGAGTTCGCCCGAACGACACGGCGGACCATCGTCGGAGTCAGTCTCGCGGTCGCCCCACCGCTCGGTCAGTACACCGGGACAAAACTGATAAACCTGGGTGCGAATCGCTGGGCCGCCAAGCCAGAGATCGGCGTGTCGCACGCACTCGGCAGATGGACGATCGAGGGATACAGCGGCGTCGTGCTCTTTTCGACGAACCATGAGTTCTACACGGGAACATCGGTCCGTACGCAGGCGCCAGTCGTTGCTCTTCAGGCCCATGTCAGCTACACCCTCCGGCGGCAACTCTGGGCCGCTTTCGACGCGACGTGGTACTCCGGCGGCACGACAACTGTGAACGGCACGCAGAAGGCCGACCTTCAGCGCAATTCCCGTGTCGGTGCAACGCTCTCGTTCCCGGTCGGACGGCAGCAGTCGATCAAGTTCTCCGGCAGCACAGGAGCCACCACGCGAATTGGTGCGGACTTCAAGACGTTTGGCGCGGCCTGGCAACTGACGTGGTTCGATCGGTCACCGGGGAAATAGGAAGTTCGCCTGAATACGAAGTCTCCAGTCGGCGCCGCCGGCGGGACTTGCGATCTGCGGTCCGGCACCCACCACAAAGTTGACGGGCCGCTTGCCGAATACGGTGACCTTGCTGAACGTAAACACCAGGGACGAATTCCAAACTTCATCCTCGTCCCAGTTCGCCTGAAACGGTACGCTGATCAGACTCGCGACGGGATTCTGAGTTTGCCTGGCAAGTTCATCGGCGCTTTGAGCGACAGCGTCGTATGCGACCATCAACAACGAGACTGCCATTAGACACAGGATTCGCGACACCGCTCTCATCGTGATCTCCGAATCAAGCATGTTCCGCTTAGGCGTGCTCCGGCATTCGCTCCAATCCGATCAACTTCCAGCCGGTCTGCTGTCGTACGAAGTACACATGCAGAGGACGATGCCAGGATTCGTGCGGTGCGCCGACGGCGGCGATCTCGATCTTCACGAATGCTCCGGGCGTCGCGGGCAGTCGGGCGGGTGCAGTCATCGATTCGAGTGAACTGCGCGTCTCGCCGAGAGACGACGTCTCCCCGGTCGCGTTGTCGAACGTGAACCAGGCTGCTCGATACGATGCCGGTGCGGTCGCGACGTGAGCGCGAACGGCAGCATTTGCAAACGTCAGCGTGCCCTCGTCACTGAGAACCGGATCAACGATCGGGTTGATGCGCGTCAGATACGCACGGCCGATCTTGTCGCGCCGTGCGACCAGCGTGGCTGTCAGTTGCTCGGCGGCGGCTGGATCGCTGAACGCGGCGACCTCCACAAGCTCGCGAATGGTCGGCTCGTCAAAGGCCATCACGCGTCGCGCTGCCCAGAAGCCATCGTCATCCCGCATCTCGATGAATGCCGCCGTCGGGACGCGAGGCTTCCAGGTCAGCGGATCGAAGGCTTCGGCTTCGAAACGACCGATGGCCGGGTGTTCGTCGTAGTGCGCCGTCTGCCATGGACTCCGCGAGAACCCCATCGACAGCAGGCGCTTTCGGGTGGTGTCGCCTTCGTACAGGTACTCCCAGCCTTCGTCCCAATCGTGTGGTCCATTCGCGCCCATGCCAAAGGTCGATCCGACATCCTGCAGGTAGTGCACCACCACGGAGCGGTCGTCGCGTTTCACCACTGTGCCGAGCGTGTTGCCGGCCTTCATGTCGGTGAGATTCGTCCAGGCGCCGAATACGCGGAGCGCACGCAGCTCGCGTCGATGTTCGTGAGGCACGATGTCGTTGGGGTCATCGGATCGCGTGCCCTCGTAACGAAACGCGCCGACAACACGTCCCGGCAGGAGACGGCCGGCTGCGGCCCGGTAGAGACCGTCGGAACCGGGCGCGGCACGCTCGAAGACTTCATCGAGATCCGCCTGTGTCATTGGCGTGCGCGTACCTGACGGACGTCGCACGGTCGCTTTCGGATCGATCTGCAGGGAGCGCCGATCGATCGTGGTCAGAAACGTCTCGACCTGGTTGTAGCCGAGCGCCCAGAAAATCTTGCTGGCGAGCACCATGGCCCCCGTCGCGCCTTCCGGATTGGAGGGCGGATCGAATGAGATGAACCACGTCTCGCCTTTCGCGTCACGGGCGGTAAAGCCGGGCGCAAAGCCCGACGACTTCTCGCGGATCACTGTCCACTTCTCACTCGCCGGAGGTGGACCCGGCGTGGACTGCCGGACGATATGCGCGGCGGTCAACGGCTTCGTTCCAATCCGGTTCGTGAACCAGCTCGAGTCCGGCACCTCATCGATCGTGTTGACGTTCTGTGCCCGCACGTGCTCGGGCCGCCGCGACGCCGTGACGAACAAGTTGTAACTCAGGTTGTAAACGAGTCCGACCTCCGACTCCTGCACCCCCGCGGCATCCTGGCTATCGGGCTCACGCGCGAGCGGATCGTCGGAACGGAACCTGGGCCCGGTTGTGTCCGCGGTGCGAAACGCGACACCGAGAAAGAGTGCAGCGACGAGAGCGCGAGTCATCGCATCGCTCATCACTTCCTCTAGAACGGCGCCTTCGCCGAAAACACCAGCTGGAGTCCTTCGTTGCTTTTGGCCAGCTCGATTCGCAATGGCGTCGCAATGGGGCCATGAAAACGGAATCCAAAGCCGTAGTCACTCTTGAGATCAGCCAAATCCAGATCCGAGGTGCGGCTCGTCACCTTTCCCGCGTCGTAGAACACAGCCGTGTCGAGAAAGCGATTCACGAGGACGCGCCATTCAGCGGAGAGGAGCAGACTGTGGCGATCGCGAAATCGCCAGCTGGAGAACCCGCGCAGCGTCGAACCTCCGCCGAGCGCAGGAAGCATGAAAAAGGGAATGACCTGGCCCTCGTCAGCGAACGTCGTTTCGACGCGACCGCGCAGCGACACCACCCACGTATCGCGCATGACAGGGATGTGCTGGATGACGTCGTAGTCCACGCGCTCGAAACTGAATTGATCGTCGGTGTCGCCGAAATGATGGCCGGTGACGGCGAGATACCCACCGGTTCTCGTGTAGCCCGGAGCGGTGCGCCAATCCAGTGCAACAGCGGCGTGTGGATGCAGATACGTCGGGCTCTCCCCGACGCCAGGAAGGGTGCTGGGCGAATACACCTCGTCAACCGACGGCGCACTGCCGCCGCCGGCGTCCTGATTCCACTGGCTCACTTCGAAACCACCAGTCAGCACGAGATATCGGCGAGTCGGACGGACGTCGAGGACCGCCTGCGCGTACGGTTGCGTGAATGAATAATTCGCGCGATCGTCCACCGACGTCCCGGTTCCAAATCCATAGAAGCCGACGCGAGTCGCCTCGCGCCACCCACCGATGACCGAGAGCGAAGCGTGCCGGTTGAAGAGTCGAGGCGCCAGGAACTCCGTCTCGATCCGTTTGTACCCGGATGGCGTGATGCTGCCACGTACATCGACGGTGTTGTAGCTGCTGACGTGATGAGTGTATCCAACGCCGGCGGTGAATCCTCCGCCGGCGTAGGCACTCTCGAAGAACGGGTGCCAGTTGGCACGGCCGCTCAACACCGCGTCCTCGAGCTTGTTGATCCACGCCTCGACGCGCCCGACCTCGTACGGCTTCAGCTCACCTGCCTTGGCCTTCTGCGCCGCGATGATGTCCGCCTCACGCGTTTGCCCAGACGATTGCGCCCACACGGGCGTCGCCATCGTTACGACAGCGATAGTCATGACGCGCAACTTGGCCAACACGGCAACCTCGCTCCCACGTGGCCCGCCACGATTCCGCCGGATGCGCCGCGACATCTGGCGAGCGCCGCCGATGACCTCGGTGGTCGTTGGGAATCCTGCGGTGTCACTTCGGAAACAGCACGCGCCGTGCCGTTTATAATGAGGATGAGGTTGCCGGCGAGGCGAGGATCAACTTATGTGGCAGGGCTTTGACCCGGAAATCAAACGAGATCTAGCAGCGCTGAAAGCCCTCGTCCGGCTGACCCATCAGACGCCGACCAAAGAGTGGCCTCTGGTGTTCGTCGACGACGGTCGTGCGCGAGTGGCCGGATGGCCAGATCACGGCATATTGGACCTCCGAAATTCGTGATCCGCTCACCGGAGATCGCGGGACGACGTAGCGCCTGACGTATCGAACACCACCTGGTCGTACCGCCAGAGCTTCTCAACAAAAGTCTTCGCGCAGTCGGCGGCGCTTTTCAATCCGGCATGGACGGCGATCTCGGCAATCGTTCGCTGCCCGTCGATCGCATCGAACATCTGCTTCTCCGGCGGCGTGATCGTCAGCAGCAGATCGCGATGCTGGTGACTTCTGTTCAACAGCACAGCTGCGGCGCCCTGCGGGAGCCGTTCCTCGACACACATCGTGTACGCCAAACGGATCGGCACGAAACTACTCCACCGTTGATCGTTGAAGCGAACGTTCACGTCGGCATCCGGGACTTCGTCTCTCGAGACGACCACGCTGTGCGCCCCCATCGTTTCTCGCCACAACTCCATTGCCGCGTATTGCTCCCGCGGACGAAGCCGCGCGACGCGGCTGGCGTGTGATGTTGCCGCGAACGCGCCGCACTCGGGAAGATACTGAGCCTGAAAGTACCAGCGTGTGAACCGCACTCCGCCCCTTGCGATGAAGTCGAAGAGCTCCGGCACTGAGTACGACTGGTCGCGCGGGTTGAGCAATGCATCGGCGAGGGCGTCGACGTTCTGCGCGTCGCGTGACGTGGCGAGTTCGGTATGCAACGGATGCTGCGGAGGCAGCGCGGCAACGGCGGCGCGGAGATCGGCGATCTCGCCGTCCGATCGACCGACGCCGAGCGTGCGGCAGTATTCCTGGAGCATGGCGATGCCGGTTCTGCCGTAGGGGGCGTAGACCATGAGATAGAGCCTGCCGTCAGGTTTCAGCACTGAACGCAGCGCGCGCAGGCCGACCACCGGATCCACGAGGTGATGCAACACGCCCGTGCAGACGATGAGATCGAATTGCTGGCCGAGCGCTTCAACGGATTCGATCGAGACATGGCGTGTCTGGAGATTGGTGAGCGCGTACTTCCGTTTCAACTGCTCGGTGTGATCCAGACTCGTCGTACTAACATCGATACCGACGACGTGCGCCGCGGGCCGACAGAGCGCATACTTCGCCGCCTGCCAGGTGCCACAGCCGGCGATCAGGATGTCGAGATCGGCGCGGTAGGGCGTGCCGGGCCACAGCAGGTGGTGCTCGGCACGATGGCGATTGGCGTCCCGCCACTCGTCGCGAGCGCGATCGAGGTTCGCGACGGGCGGCGGATATGGGTGCGTCGTGTAGAACTCAGATACCGGGTCACCCACATCCGCCCTCGCGTTTCCAATTTCCCTAACCGCCACCGGCGACCTTGGCCATCGCGGCCTGACTTTGCCGCGCCTTCTCGAGCGCCTGGTCGATGCTGAAGCTGGCTGGCTTCTGCCGCGGCGGGAACTCTTTGAACGTCTGCAGGAACTCCGCGACGATGGCCTGCGCCGGCACGAGCAGAAAGGCACGGTCCGCCATCCACTTGTCGTAGAACAGGCTCCCGTCTTCGTCGCCTCGTTCGAACGGATCGCTGCGCAGGTTGTACAGCTTTGGTGCCCGCAGCGGAGTGATCGCTTCTCTCCAGACGCCGAGTCCGTGGGCGCGCTGCTCCATGAACGTGGCTTTCCAATGGCCGACGCGCAACGCAAACAGATCGCCGTCGTCGCTCCAATAGAGGAATCCCTTGCGGGGATTCTCCTTGACCTCGCCCTTCAGGAACGGCATCAGGTTGTACCCGTCGATGTGCACCTTGAAGGTCTTGTTGCCCGCCTTGTAGCCCTTCTTGAGTTTCTCGACGACGTCCGGGTCACCGGCGGCGGCAGCCAACGTGGGCAGCATGTCGGTATGCGAGAAGACCTCGTTGGAGATGGTGCCCGCCTTGATCACACCGGGCCAGCGGATCGCGCACGGCACGCGCCAGCCGCCCTCGAAGTTCGTGTCCTTCTCGCCGCGGAACGGCGTCGTTCCGCCGTCGGGCCAGCTCATGACCTCTGCGCCGTTGTCGGTCGAATACATGACTATGGTGTTGTCGGCAATGCCGAGCTGATCGAGCTTGTCAAGCAGCTGCCCGACGTGACCGTCGTGTTCGACCATACCGTCGGGATAGATCCCGAGGCCGGTCTTCCCTTCTGACTCCTTTTTCAGATGCGTAAAGATATGCATCCGCGTCGAGTTGAACCAGCAGAAGAACGGCTTGCCGTCCTTGACCGATTTCTCCATGAACTTGAGACTCGCGTCGAGGAATTCCTCGTCCACCGTTTCCATGCGCTTGAGGTTCAGTGGGCCGGTGTTCTGGATCTTCTGCGTACCGTCGGCGTTGGCCCACGTGTGAAGCACGCCGCGGGGCCCGTACTTCTTCTTGAACTCCGGGTCTTTGGGATAGTCGGGATTCTCCGGCTCCTGTTCGGCGTTCAAGTGATACAGATTGCCGAAGAACTCAT
>DATCXH010000148.1:0-5029 GCA_036565925.1 Vicinamibacterales bacterium | reverse complement strand
TCGGCACCATCATGCGCGAGACGCGCGATCCCGCCACGCCATGCCATCGTGTCATCGCCTCGGGTGGCGGCCTCGGCGGCTACGGTGGCAATCTTCAGCTGAAACGCGAGCTCTTGCGGGCGGAAGGGCTTGAGGTCGGCATGACGCGAGTGCGAGATTTTGCGCGCGTCCGTTGGCAACCGCGGCGAAGCCGCTAAACGCCCAACGACCAACTCCCAACCACTCCCAATTCCCAACTCCCAATTCCCAACAAGCGATTTCGCAGCTCTGGCGCCATTGATGGTTGGGTCAGTTAGGCGTTTCCTTGGGGATTGGGAATTGGGCGTTGGGAGTTCCGCTACGAACACGAACCATTCGTAGCGGTGGCCCGTCTGTGCACTGTGTGGCAATGGTGACTCCTCCGGCGGCGCGGCAACCCGCCGCCACAACCGGCCCGTCTAACCCCCCAGGAGATGTGAGAGCGGTCGATCTCGAGCTGGCCCAGCGCTGCCGGCGCGGCGATGCAGGGGCCTTCGAGGAGCTTTATCGCGCGCACGCCGGGCGACTCTACAACCTCGTGTTCCGCATGGCCGGGTCCGCCGATGAAGCCGACGACCTGTTGCAGGAGGTGTTCCTGCACGCCCATCGAAAGCTGGCGAGCTTCCGGGGCGATTCGAGCCTGGGGACATGGTTGTATCGTCTAGCCGTGAATCATTGCCTCGACGTTCTTCGGGGCCGGCAGGCGAAAATGACCCGCGTCACGGATTCGCTGGACGAGGAAGGCGCCAGCGAGCCCGCGGCCGTGTCGCCAAGCGTGCCAACGGCGGTCAGCCGCATCGACCTCGAGCGCGCGATCGCCAAACTCCCTGAAGGCTGTCGTGCCGCGTTCGTGCTGCACGATGTCGAGGGGTTCGAGCACAACGAGGTCGCACGGCTCATGGGCGTGTCGGAAGGAACGTCGAAGTCGCAGGTGCACAAAGCGCGTATGAAGCTGCGCGCGATGTTGTCGCCGCGCAGCGGAGCGAGTGGATCGGTTGAACAGAGCTAGGTCATGAGCTGCCAGGAGTACGAGACACAGATCGGCGAGTACGTGGACGGCGCGATGGACGAGGCCCAGCGGGCGTCGTTCGAGTCGCACCTGATGACGTGCGCGTCGTGCCGGGCAGTCGTCGCCGACTTCACCGTGATTCGCACCGCAAGCCTGTCGCTCGAACCGCGAGTCCCTCCGCCGCACGTGTGGCACAAGCTGTCGGCAGCCATCGAGGCGGAACCCAAGCCGTTTTTTGGCATGGGCGGCACGTGGTGGCGGGCATTCGCGCCAGTCGCCGCGATGGCCGTTCTGATCGCGTCGATGTCCTGGACCGCGGCCCAACTGTCGATGGCGCCGCGCTCCACGCCTGCAGCGCAGCTGGCGTCGGGTGGCGATCAACCACTAGCACCGGGCACGTCGACCGAGCCGGTCTCGATCCAGGCGCAGTATCAGCTCGCCGAGCGCGATCTCGCCAACACGATCGCAGGCCTCGAGCGGATCGCAGCTGACGATCGCACTGCGCTCGACATGGAGACGGCGGACGTGCTGAAGGCGAACATGACCGTCCTCGATGGCGCCATCGGTGAGAGCCGCGAAGCGTTGAAAGAAGAACCGGAGAACGATGTCGCGCAAGAGAGTCTGTTCGAAGCACTCCGCAACAAGGTGGCACTGCTGCAGGACACGATCGCGCTCATCAACGAGATGCGGAAGGGCAATCAGGAAGGAGCCGCCCGCATCGTGTCAGGACTGAACCAATGAGACCCATGTATCGACAGGCGTGCAGTGCCCTGATGGTGCTGGCGTGGATGGCCGCGCCCGCTGCCGCGCAGAACTCGAAACCCGTAGACGACGTCGGCCGCGAGATCGAGGCCCAGATCCAGCAGCACATCGAGCTGGCCGCCCGGCAGATCGAACATCTTGTCGACAACCATCTCGACGACATCATCGACGAGGTCCACCGCGCGATCGACAAGCACGCCGGAAAGATCGAAATCAAAATCCAGAACAAGGTCGGCGTCCTGGCGCAGCGGCAGGCGGGCGAGGCGGCGCGCCGTGAGGCGCAGCGCGCTCGGGAGGCCGAGCGACGTCGTCGCCAGGAGTCTCGCGGTGGACAGGAATACACCGAAAAGCTCTCGAAAACGCTGCGCCTCGACAAGAACGGCACCTTCGATCTTCAGAACGTCAGCGGCGATATCGTGGTGACCGGCGGTGGCGGCAACGATGTGCGCATCGATGCGGTGAAGCGGGTGCGTCATCCCAATGAATCGGAAGCGCGCGCGCTGCTGCAGGCGATCGACGTGCGCATGGAAGAGCGCAACGGCAATGTTGAAGTGAGGACCGACTATCCGCGACGCAACTGGTCCGGCGGTGTGGACTTCACCGTGGCAGTACCGCGCGAAGCGAATGTCATCCTGCGGACGGTCTCGGGCGACGTCCGCGTCAGCAACCTCAATGGCGATCTCCGCGCCGAAACGATCAGCGGTGATCTACGCGCGACGGCGGTCAAAGGAATCCGGCAGGCCAAGACGATTTCCGGCGACCTCGAGGTCACCGATACGGACGCCGATGATGTGACCGCGTCAACGGTCAGCGGCGCGCTCCTGGCGCGCAACCTCAAAGCCCGCTCCGTGGATCTCCAATCCATTTCGGGCGATGTGCGGATGACTGACGTCCAATCCGATCGCACCTACGTGAAATCGATCTCGGGAAGCATCGACTTTTCTGGACAGTTGGCGCGCAACGGCCGCTACGAATTCCAATCGCATTCGGGTGATGTGCGCGTATCGCCACTTGGATCGCAGGGGTTCTCCCTCGAGGCATCCACCTTCAGCGGCGATTTGCGATCGGACTTTCCGCTGACGATGCAGGGCAACCCACCTAATAGAGCAAACTTCCGTGGCCCCAGCCGGACTCCGCTCCGCGGCACGTTCGGCGATGGCGGTGCGGTGATCTCGCTGCAGTCCTTCAGCGGCAGCATCACCGTCGTCAAGCGCTAATCTCGCTTGCGGATCGTGTTACGTTAGGGACATGCGTCGATCAACCCTAACGATCTGCCTTGCTGTACTGCTCACTGGTTTCCTTGCAACATCAGCGTCCGCACAGAACACGCAAGCCGGCTCGATCGCAGCCGGTGCTGAAATCGGAGTCCTTTTTCCTGACGAGGCGTTCGAGAAGACGATCGCGATTGGTGCGTTCGGCGAATACTACGCGACGCCGGCGTTCAGCATTCGAGGGCTGTTTGGCTGGGCGAGCCCTGGCTTCGAAAACTTCACCGAGGATCACTTCCGCCAGGTGAAGCTGCTGTTCAACGGCGTGTATTACTTCAAGCACGAGAACTTCCTGCCGTTTGTGACCGCAGGTGCTGGCGCGTACTTCGTGCGTCAGTTGTTCGAGAACGCGCCCGACCCGGATTCCGAGACTCGCGGCGGCATCAACTTCGGTGTCGGCACCGAGTACCTGCTCGGCGGCGGGGGCGCTGTCAAAGGCGAGTTGCGGTGGGACATCGTCAGCCAGCCGACCGGGTTCCCGGATGCGACCGGCGTCAGCCTGATGTTCGGATATAAGCGATATTTCTAGCCTGTAGCTCGTAGTCGGTAGCTGGTAGCAAGCTTGGAAATCGCCACCGGCTACCACCTACCAGCTAGCCCCTATCCAATCGCCATCAGATCGAACTGCTCGTGATGCAGCTGCGCATCCGGACGCAGAGCGATGTCGCGGCCGAGTGACTGCTTCAAGTCCTTGAACACCGCACGCTCCTCATCGCGCAACGCACGCGCGATGTCAGGGTTCACGCGCAGGATGAGACTCTGGCCGTTGAGATCGGCGCTGATCTTCTTCACTTCGGAGAGGATCTCGTAGCAGATCGTCGAACTGGATTTGATGACGGCGCTGCCGGCACAGTACGGGCAGGGCTCGGTCAGCGTACGCTCGAGGCTCTGCTTCACGCGCTTACGGGTGATGATCACCAGCCCGAAGTCCGATACCTGCAGCGCCTTCGACGGTGAGCGATCTTTGCGCAGCTCCTGCTCCACCGTCTGGAAGACCTTCTGCCGGTTCTTCTTCTCTTCCATGTCGATGAAGTCGAGGACGATGATGCCGCCGAGGTCGCGCAAGCGAATCTGGCGGACGATCTCCTTCACCGCTTCCAGGTTGGTCTTGAGAATCGTGTCCTCGAGACGACCGGCAGTCTTCTTGCCGACATAACGGCCGGTGTTCACGTCAATCGCGACCAGCGCTTCCGTCTGGTTGATGACAATCGACCCGCCCGACTTCAGCCAAACCTTGCTGCGCAGCGCGCGATCGATCTCCGCCTGAACGCCGTACTCCTCGAAGATCGGAAACTCTTTTTCGTAGAGCTTCACCTTCGAGGCCAGGGTCGGCATGATCCGCTCGATCAACTCGACGATGCGCTTGTACTCGAGCGGGTTGTCGATCCGGATCGCCGAATAGTCGTCGGTGAGCAGATCGCGAAGCAGCTTTGCGACGAGGCTCTGCTCCTGGTAGACGACCGTGGGCGCCCGGCCCGTCTCGGCCTTCTGCCGTACCTCGGTCCACACCTTATGGAAATAGCTCAGATCGGAGACGATGTCTTCTTTGGGTCGTCCGGCGGCCGCCGTCCGGATGATCAATCCACCGGTGAAGCCGGTCTGCTCGCGAAACTCACGAACGATGCCGCGAAGTCTGGCCCGTTCCTCGCGCGAGTCGATCTTGCGTGAGACGCCCACGTGATCGACCGTGGGCATGAACACCAGGAACCGCCCCGGCATCGTCGCATGCGAAGTCAGCCGCGCGCCCTTCGTCCCAAGCGGCTCCTTCGCTACCTGGACGATGATCTCCTGGCCTTCTTTCAGAAGTTCTTCGATCTTCGGCTCGGGGCCCTTCTCGCCTCTCGACGCGGCTCGGGACGACCCTGACCCTGAAGCATCGCGACGTCCGCCGTTGCCACGATGGCCGTGCGCCTTGTGAATCCCGCTCGACGAGGTTCCACCGTTGCCGGTTACAGCGCCGGGGACTTGCCCC
>DATCXH010000150.1:0-8443 GCA_036565925.1 Vicinamibacterales bacterium | reverse complement strand
TCGACTCCGTCAATCGGGCGGTCGGGCGGCACGCTCGCGCCGACCAGGCTCGCGAGCGTGGGGAACAGGTCCACGCAGTGCACGATCGCGTCGCTGACACGGCCGGCCGGAATCCTGCCTGGCCAGCGGATCATGAACGGCACCCGGATGCCGCCTTCCCATGCGGTGAAATACTGGCCGCGCCACGGACCGGCCCAGCCGTCGTACGGCCGGACGAACTCCGGTCCGTTATCACTGGCGAAGATCACGATCGTGGTGTCGCGGATGCCGAGACGATCGATCGCGTCAAGCATCTGGCCGACGTTGGCGTCCATTTCCGCCAGCATGTCCGCCCAGTCGCCGTTGCCCGTCTTGCCCGCGAACGCGGGATTCGGGAGGGTCGGCAGGTGCGGCTGTGTAAGCGTGGCGTAGGCGAAGAAGGGCTTCTTCGCCTGCGTCTGCCGCTCCATGAAGGAGACCGTGCGGCGTGTGATCTCCGCATCCATCAGTCGACGCTGTTCGAGGTCGTAAACCTTCACGTCGCGGCTCTTTTCGCCTTTCCGCCCCTCCATGATCTGTTCCGGAGGCATGATGCTTGGCGAGTACCCGGGAGACGAGGGCCACAACGCCTCGTCGGTGGTGCGGGGAATGCCGTACCACTCATCGAACCCTTGATCGTTGGGAAGTCGACCGTTCTGACTCCCGAGGTGCCACTTGCCGTAGAGCGCCGTCGCGTATCCCGCCGTAGAGAGCGACTCCGCCATCGTCACTTCCCACTGCGTCAGTCCGTCGGCGACACCGCCGAACGGAACCGAGTGCGTGCCCGAGCGGATGGCGTAGCGGCCGGTCAGGATTGCCGACCGGCTCGGTGTGCATTGCGCTTCCATGTTCATGTTGGTGAGGCGCAGCCCTTCGCTCGCGAGCTTGTCGATGCGCGGCGTCGGGGCACCGCGAGTGGCGCCACCCCCGTAGGCACCGAGCTCTCCGTAGCCCAGGTTGTCGACCAACATGAAGAGGATGTTGGGCTTTGACGTGCCCTGCGCTTGCGCGACCAGAGATGAATCGACGGATTCGGTCGTGCCGAGCAGCCGATTGGCGACGGCACCGGCGCCGGTCGTCTGAAGAAACGCGCGCCTGCTCAACATGACGATCTCTCCTAGAACACCAGCCGCAACCGCACGGCCGGCACGATGGCGGTCTCCGCCGCTGGGCGGTTCGGCCGAAGGATCTGCAGATCACCGGTCAGCTGGAACCACGCGGTGAGGTGGAGGTTGTAGAACATTTCGAGTTGGTGCTCGACCTGGAGGCGGCCACCAATCGGCAGCAGATCGAGGTTGTCCTTCAGCACATCGCTCATGTCGGTGTACCCGTACGACAGCCCGAACTCATCGCGCGGGCGACTGGCAATGAGACCGTTGCCGCCCAGGCCGACGTCGAAGAACGTCGTGACCGGACTCGTCGCCTGATCGGCAAAAGAGAGTTGCCCGAAGAACCCCCAGCCATCTCGGGCCGCGCTTCAACGACGTACTGTCGGAAGGTGTAGTTCACGGACCACGACCCCCGTTGCGGCTCGACGGGATTGATCGGCGGCCCCGGGATGATCGCTTGGCGAATCGCATCGAACGGCGTGTAGGCCTTGGTGGTGATCGCGCCGCCAAAGGTGTGTTTGGCGGTCTTGCCGAAATATTTCGCCGACAGATTGAGTGCCGGCGCAAACGTCACGCCGTCGGCAAACAGGTCCGAGAGCCCGGAGTCGGTCGAATGATCATTCGGATCAAGGAGCGAGAACGTGAAGAACGGCTCGCCGCCGCGAACATATGCGAGGTTTACGGCATTGGTGATGAGCGGCACCTGACGCAGCACCGTCAACGGACCAATTTGCGCGAGGTTGAGGAATCGCTCGGTGCCGCCACCGGCAAAGAAATCTTCGTCGAGAGCGTCGACGAGGTTGTAGCGGCCGAACGAGAGCACGACCAGTTTGCCCTCCTTCAGGTTGACCGGAAACAACTTGGTGACATTCACGGCGGTGACCGCGAATACCGTTCCGTCGCTGCCTGGGATGATAGCCGCCGTATTGACGGGGCTGATTGTGCCGGTACTGGTCACCAGCGGTCCGCCAAACCGGACTTCGGCCTTGATTTCCGCAGACCAGTAGTTCCACCCCGCCAGTTTTCCGAAGTCGAAGTCGACCTTGGCCTGCGCGGTGCCGTTGTATTCGCTGCTGGTTCCGGTGCCGCCCGACGACACGCCCTGATAGAACTGCGTCAGCGAACTCGCCAGGTCGACACCTTTGTTCTTCCATGTCGTTCGAGCGCCGTTCCAGTCGCCGGTCAGTACGTCACGATGAAGGATGTCGGGGGCAGGAGCCGGCGGTTGCGCAGCCGCCGCTTGCGCGGCCCTCCCGGGGCGGTTGCCGGCCGCAGAGGCGCCAGTCGAAGCGACCGGGGCACCAGCGGATGGCGGGAGCGACTCCTGGCCGTACGCCGGCAACGGCCCTAGGACCGCGAGGGCGATGCTCAGGCGCCAAACAGCGCTCGTGGCAATCCACCTCGCGTTCGTTCCTCGAGTCATTGCCGCGCCATCGCGAGGTTAAATCGTTCCTCCGCACCGATCAGGTGGTCGGCGTCCTTGGCCGCAGCATCGACATCGATTTGCACCCACTGCACCTTGCCGTTGAACGCGTTGCCCTTCGGGCCGTAGTCCTCCGACACGGGCTCGCCGGCGTCGCCGCCGATATCAAGCGTCTCGTCCATCGAAAACAGGAAGCGGTGGGTGCGCTCGACGCGTCCCTCACCGACCGCCTTGCCGTCCACCAAGAGCGTGACGGCGCCGCCCTTACCAATGCCGCCGCCGTCGTAGACGAACTCCATCCGTACCTGATGCTTGCCGGCGGGAATCGGCGATGTCGCGGACACGTAGTACCGCACGATGCCCACGTGGTTGTAGCAGTACTTCAACTTGCCGTCGTGCGCGTAGACACACCAGCCGCCCATGTTGCCGCCCTGGGCAACAATCACGCCCTTCGCGCCCGACTCCGGCACTTCGATTTCCGCCGTCACCGAGTGCGACTTGTTCTTGGTGTTGATGACGGAGTTCTCCTGCAGGCGGCGCATCCCCGGAAAGAGGAGCTGCGTGGCGCCGTGCACGACGGCCGGTCGACCGGCGAGATCCGGGTTCGCACGCTCGACCTTGCGGTCGTCGAGTGGGAACACGTTGTATTTCGTCGCTTCCAGCTCGAACAGGCGCTTGAGATGGGCAAGTTTTTCGGGCTGCTCCTTGGCGAGGTCGTGTGCCTGCGACCAATCCGTCTTCGTGTCGTAAAGCTCCCACACGTCGGCATCGAGTGCCGGCTGTTCGGCGGCCATGACCCAGGGCGGGTTCCCATGCCGCGTGACGGCAGTCCATCCCTGGTGATAAATGCCGCGATTGCAGAGCATCTCGAAGTATTGCGTCTCGTGTCGCTCCGCCGCTGTCGCGTCGTCGAACGAGTACGCCATGCTGACGCCGTGCAAGGGCTCCTGCAGAACCCCATTCACCAGCGTCGGATGCGGGAGTCTGGCGACCTCGAGGATCGTCGGCGCCACGTCAATCACGTGATGGAACTGCGAGCGGATCTCCCCCTTTGCTTTAATGCCCTTCGGCCAGTGCACAATCGCGCCGTTACGCGTGCCGCCGAAGTGGGACGCGACCTGCTTGGTCCACTGGTACGGCGTGTCCATGGCGTGCGCCCAGCCGACCGCATAATGGTTCAGCGCCCGGTGCGAGCCAAGGTCATCGATTCGATCGATCATGAGTTGCGGCGTCACCAGGTCGGGCGCATCGCCCATCGCGATCTCGTTGATGGTGCCGATCAGAGAGCCTTCGGCCGAGGCGCCGTTGTCGCCAATGATGTAGTAGATGAGCGTGTTATCGAGAATGCCGAGATCGGTCAGCGAATCGATGACACGGCCGGCGTGGTGGTCGGCGTACTCCAGGAACGCGGCGTAGATCTCCATCTCGCGTGCCAGCACCGGCCGCAACCGCTCCTCGGTGTCGTCCCAGGCCGGGATCTCTTGGGGCCGCTTCGTCAATTCGCACTCGGGTGGGATCACGCCGAGCGCTTTCTGCCGTGCGAACGTTTCTTCACGAAGCTTGTCCCAGCCCTGGTCGAACTGGCCCTTGTACTTTGCGATCCACTCCTTCGGCACGTGATGCGGCGCATGGGTCGCGCCAGGCGCGAAGTAGATGAAGAACGGCTTGTCGGGCGCCATCGCCTTCTGCTGGTGCACCCAGGCGATCGCGTGGTCGGCCAAATCTTCCATCAGGTGATAGCCCTCGTCCGGCGTCTTCTCCGGCTCGACCGGCGTCGTCCCTTCGAACAGGCCCGGGAAATACTGGTTGGTCTCGCCGCCGATAAACCCATAGAAGTGCTCGAACCCGGAGCCGGTTGGCCAATGATCGAACGGACCGATCGGAGTGGCCTCGAAGACCGGCACCTCGTGGCACTTGCCAAACTGCGCGGTCGAATAGCCGTTCAGCTTGAGCACTTCCGCCAGCGGTGCACAGGTATTCGGCCGCAGCGAGTTGTAGCCAGGTGCGGCCGTCGCGACCTCGGTAATTGCCCCCATGCCGACGGCGTGGTGGTTACGGCCCGAGAGCATCGCCGCACGGGTCGGTGAGCACAGCGCCGTGGTGTGGAAGCGGTTGTACTTGAGGCCGTTCTTTGCCAGTCGCTCAGCGGTCGGCGTCCGGCACGGCCCGCCGAACGCGCTCGACGCGCCGAAGCCTACGTCGTCCAGCAGGATCACGACGACGTTTGGCGCGCCCGCGGGAGGCCGCAGCTGAGCGATGGGCGGAAACTTCGTGTCGGGATCCTTGGCGTCATAGGTCGTCAGGCCGGACGGCTTCTGGTCGGGGATCGGCAATACCTGTCGTGGGACATCGTCGCGGTCGTCCATCGGTTCCCTCCAAGTCTTGCGTCGCTGTGCACCAGAGCGGGACTGCACGACGTGATGCGCCGTCCGCCGGCCCACGAAATGCCGTGCCAGGCATGCACGACCATCTCACAAATCCATCCGGGTCTATCAAAAAACGTCCGATGACCCACGACCATCGCCATCGTTCAGCAGGACTTGTTCCAGCCGCCGTCGGAGGCTAAGGCGTGATCTCATCCTGGAATGAGCGGGCTACATTCGGAACACAACCGCAACGAGCAGCAGGACGCCGAGAATTCCGATCAGGGCGGCGACGACGGTCGCTAGCGAGTTCGGTACTAGTGCTCCGTAGTTGGCACGTAGCGCGCGCATGCTGCGCCGGTGACCGATTGTCGCGAGAATGAGTGACGCGATACCGATCCCAATCATCAAGGCGCCGAATTCGCGTGGTCCAATAGGTCCGGTCGTGGCCGCCCCCTGCGACTCCCGCAAGTACTGAAAGAACTTGTAAACAGTAAATCCGAAGGAGATCAGCGAGGTGGCCGTTCTGACCCACGCCATCAGCGTGCGCTCGTGCGCCAGCCGCGTCCGTTCTATCGCCAGCTTCGTTGACGTTGACAGTTCCTCCTCGGGTGACGCGGCCATCGGTGCTCCTTTCTCGCAGCTTTCCCCAGCGCTCGGCGGCAGGATCGCCACCCAAATCTGTTCGGAGTCAACGCTTCCCTCGACGAATCCACAGACTGCCAAAACGGTTGACTGGACCGCGGATCACAAAATAGGGGACGACGGCGAGAAGAAACGCCACATCGATCGCTTCGACGGGATAAAGACGCCGGAACACGACCAGCTGATATACGAAATCGACCACCAGCGCCATCAAGATCAGCTTCCCAATCGCGACCAGGCCGTCGCGGATCAGACGCCGACGGTCATCAGGGCTGCCGAGAATCGTCCAGAGGAACGGCGGTCGTCTCGCTCGAGCGTCGCGCAGCCCGTCGCGGACCGCGAACAACGTAGACATCGTCGGCTGCAGAAGCACGCGAAACGTGAGAGGACCAGTGAGCCGTCCGACGAGGTGCTCCCAGATCCGCGCCAGCGTGTCTTCCATGGCAGGTCAACGCTGCTGCGCCGGACGGACGATGCAGCGGAAGCCGAGATGACAGGTCGATGTGTCGATCGGTTCCGGGAAGCGCGCCGCCGGCCGATAGCGGCGGCAGTAGTTGGGCGCACAGAGGTGGGAGCCGCCTTTGATGACTTTGCGTGGAATCCGGATCTTCGGCTGACACGGATCGTAGCTTTCGCCCTCCTGTGGTCCTCGTGGATTATGCGGCGTGCAGCACGCCTTTAGCACCTCGTTCGGATGCCGCGGCACATACCAGTCGGTCGTCCACTCCCAGACGTTGCCGATCATGTCGTGGAGTCCGTAGCCGTTCGGTGGAAAGGCGCCGACCGGCGACGTACCTTCGTATCCGTCGCGTGCGAGGTTCTGCCAGGGGAATTGACCCTGCCACGTGTTAGCCATATGACGATCGCCGGGCAGGAATGTGTCGCCCCATGCGTAAGCCGCTCCCTCGAGCCCACCTCGTGCGGCGAGTTCCCACTCAGCTTCAGTAGGCAGCGACTTGCCTTCCCACGCAGCAAAGGCTTCGGCGTCACCGAAGGTCACGTGCACGACCGGGTGTTGCTCCAGCCCGTCAATGCTGGTGGCCGCGCCCTGTGGGTGTCGCCAGTCGGCGTCGCGTAGATACGTCCACCAGTTCGTGAACGCGTTCAGGTCCACAGGACCGGGAGGACGTTGGAAAACGAGCGAGCCCGCATACAGCATTTCGGGCAGCGCGTCAGGGTACTGCGCGGGGTCGGGCACGGTCTCGGCGAACGTCACATGACGGGTCGCCTCGACGAACCGTGCGAACCGCGCATTCGTAACCGGAGCGCGATCGATCCAGAATCCGTCGACCGACACGAGATGCGCCGGGCGCTCCTCCGGGTAATGGCGGTCCGAGCCCATGCGAAACGTCCGGGCTGGAATCCACACCATGTCGGCGAACGGTGGCTGCGGCGCGTTCAGCGCTCCTTCCGAAGTTTCCACGCTTTGACCGCACTCCATTGGTTCGAGTCCCTTTCACCGCGGATAGAGCAGCGTTACTGTAAAGCGCAATTGCTCGCCTGCTGTTCCCGCGGGATGCTCGATGTTGTAGTTATACGAGATGCCGAGGTTCATCGGCCGGCGGTTGAACACCACCGTCCGCGTAAGGCCCAGGCCAACTGGCACTGTCCACCGATCGCCCACAGGCGCGTCCCAGTTCGCGGTGATGACCGGAGAGAACGCCATCGCCCAGCCATGACCGAAGTTGAAATTCACGGCCGGCTGGATAGTGAGCAGGTTGGTCTCGCGCGCGTCGCCGGCGTCGGAAAGCGGCCAGATCTGGCTGACGAGGCCTCCGAGAACAAACGAACCCGTCATCTTCACGAGCACGAGCGACGGCCCTGCAGCCCAGGTCCCGCTCTCAACTGGATCGATTGTGGCAGTAGGAAACGAGAACGCGCCCCCCAGGCCCCAAATGATTGCTCGGGGCGCCGCGGGCGTCACGAACAGCTGTAGCTGGATATCCCCGACGCCGCTGAATCGTGTCCCCGCATCGCCAGGCACACTCTCGAGTGGAACGATCGTCCGGGCGATGACATTCCAGCGATCGGTCAGCCTGAACGGAATGACCGGCTGGAAATTCACGTTCAGGAGCGTCCGCTCACCAAGGTCGCCGCCGGTGTTGAAATTGAACTGGAATGGCACGCTGACGAGGCTTCCGACCGGGTTCTGCGACTGCTTCGCGAGCGCCGTCGCATCAACTGTGGGCGCGGACGGCTGTGCCGCCTGCTGCGCCCGGACGGGCGTGACGATGAGCAGAACCGCGACAGTGCACGGAAGAAGACTCTTGACGCGCAGGTATGTGGGAAGTTCGAGCATTGGCTGATAGCCCTCTCCGTGTCGAGCCGTTTCGTTTGCGGGCGCCGCGCCGTGCCAGGTGCACGCCTTGACCGATTGAGAGAACTCCTCGGTGGTCATCGGGTGTGGTCGCAGTCATCTTCTTCTCGAGGTGCCCTTCTCTCCGGCCGCGCTGACACTAACCATAACGCCGTGGGGATCGACGGGAAAGGCTGCTTTGTGTGCCAGTTCGGATGCTCTGGTGCCAAGCAGCTGACTCGCTCGAACGCGTTCAGACGTGGAGTGGCTCCGGCTTCTCGACCCAAGGCGAGCGATCGCCGAAATGGTGATCGGCGTTTTGCAGACCGCCACGTTCATGCCACATCACAGGTGACCACGCGCAGAGATCGGCGAGCGATTTCGTCCTTGCCCATCGTGCAAGAGCCCAGCGAAAAAAATCGCCGTAAGTGATCGCGCCGCATTAGGAGGTCTTACACAATTCCCGCGCTTGGCCAGTCTCACGCGCGTCGAATCCACTGAATCTAAACGGGATCGCGAAAGGCGCACTCGCCGCACCCGGCGTGTGAGATAATCTCCCGAGACCGTCCGCAACTTGTTGATTCTAAAG
>DATCXH010000821.1:0-2368 GCA_036565925.1 Vicinamibacterales bacterium | reverse complement strand
CTTTAGATCCGCCTGAACACCCCGCCTATAATGACTGCCATATGTACCGACTCTCATACGTCCTCACTGCACTGGTTCTCTCGGTCGCACCCGCAGCCGCTCAGACATGGCAGATCGACACGGCTCATTCGCGGGCGCAGTTCACCGTTCGCCATCTGTTGATCTCTGACATCCGCGGCGATTTCGGCGCGGTCAGCGGCACTGTTGATTACGACGGCAAAGATCTGACCAAGGCGAAGGTCAATGCCACCATCGACGTCAAGTCGATTTCCACGCGCGTCGACAAGCGCGACGAGCATCTCAAGACCGACGACTTCCTCGACGTCGCGAATCACCCGACGATGACGTTCGTGTCGAAGTCGATTACGCCGGGTGCGAACGGTCGATACAACATGACCGGCGATCTGACCATTCGTGGCACGACCAAGACGGTGACGTTCGAGCTGACGCCGCCGCTCGGTCCGATCGCAACGCGCGGCCAAACGAAGATTGGTGCGTCGGCCAGTGGCAAGATCAACCGCAAGGACTTCGGGGTGAAATATCACGAGGTCATGGACAACGGCGGTCTTGCCGTTGCCGACGATGTGTTCATCCAGCTCGACGTCGAGCTGATTCAGCGGGTTCCAGGTACATCCAGCAACTAGCTTTTCTCGTCGGCGTGCTCGTCGCGCTCGTCGCGGCGGGCATGCTCTACCAGCGCGCCGCCAGCCGAGCCGCGTTGCGGCGGTTTCCCGCGCCGGGTGAGCTGATCGATGTCGGCGACCATCGACTGCACGTCACGTGTACTGGCGCAGGCCGCCCGGCGATCGTGCTCGAAGCCGGTATCGCTGCCTCGTCTCTGAGTTGGGCCGCTGTCGTGCCCTCGATCGCTGCGTTCACGCGCGTGTGCACCTACGATCGCGCTGGTCTCGCGTGGAGCGAAGTGCCGTCAGGCCCGCGGACCTTCGATCGAATCGTCGACGAGCTCGGAAGGGTGATTGCGCACGCGGCAGCGGGCGAGCGCTGCATCCTGGTCGGTCACTCCTTCGGTAGCTTCATCGTCCGCGGATATGCGATGCGCCGTCCGGATGCTGTGGCGGGATTGGTGCTCGTCGATCCGGCCGTCGAGTGGCTGAAGCCAGATGCCGAACGCGCGTATCGTCTCCGGCGTGCCCAGTATCTGGCTCGAATCGGTGCGGGGCTCGCGCACGTCGGTATCCCACGCATCTGCCTTGCGCTGCTGATCGGTGGAGCACCTGCCGGGCCCCAGCGATTCTCGCGACTGTTCGGCGAGACCGCCGCGCAGACGCTCGCGCGCCTGGTCAACGAAGTGCGCAAACTGCCGCCGGCACTCTATCCGTTGATGCAGGAGTTCTGGTCGGAGCCGAAGTGCTATCTCTCGATGGCCGATCATCTGGCGGCGCTCGAACGTGACGGCGCAGCCATCGCGCGGATCGCGTCGCCGCCGGAGATCCCGACGATCGTGATCTCCAGCGGCAATCAGCCTCATGAGCATATCGAGGCGCAGCGGCTGCTGGCTAGCGCATCACACGGTGGTCGCCACGTTATTGCGGCGCGCAGCAGCCACTGGATCCAGTTCGATGAGCCGGAGCTGGTGACGGCGGCGGTTCGGGAACTGGTGCATCGGTCTCGGGCTTCAGCGCGGCCCGTGCGTCCTTGATCATCCGGTCGCAGTGTTCTGCCGCTTGCGCCATGTGCGTGCCGCGATGATGTTGCGCCATCGCCTCATGGCGGGCAATGTGCTCAGCTGGGGTGTGCTGCGCGACCGCGGTGGGAGCGGCTTTCGGCACGAAGACCCACGCGCGAAGCTCAGGACGATACACGTAGGGCGCTTGTGCGCGAGCCAGGACTGGTGTCAGCAGCACGAAGGCCGCGGTGACGAAGAGTGCGAGGCGTTTCATGATGACCCTGCCTTTCTGAACGAATGCGTCACATCGAATCGTGCGCACGCACGACGTGAGCCGTCAGCAGGCGGTTCACACGCGGAGGACGAGGGGCGGTGCAGGAGCAGCGACAGAGGCGGGGCAATGGAACGCGAACGTATGCGCCGCAGCAAGCAGCGCCGGTGCACTCGCCCTGGCCGCGTGAGGTAGGGGCACGGCGTGGAGAACGGGTCGCGCGTCGTCGCGAATGAACGGGTCGACAGTGACAAGGGCTCGACATTCGGCCCTCACGGTTATAACGGCCGCCGACCCGTTTCCCACCGCTTCGTCATGACAGGAGCCAGCAATTGTCTTGTCTTCTCCGCACCACGTGTGACACATGGTCGGAAGCACCGGTAAGCCGGTGAGCGTGACAACGATGAGCGCCACTGTGAGTCGAAGCATTGCCGTGCCTGGTGCATCCTTGAGGAGCAACAGCAATGCCA
>DATCXH010000242.1:0-2513 GCA_036565925.1 Vicinamibacterales bacterium | reverse complement strand
GCTGTGGTGGCGACGTGGCTCCGATAGAGCAGGGCACGTTGGAAGCGAGCCAGTCTTGGGCTTGGCTCGTTTCCGAAAGAGCAGAGAGTGTAGATGTACCAGTAGAGTAGTAATGTAAGAACAGAGAGATATGAAACACGGCGCGCGAACGACGCGCATTTTTTTCGTCCTGCGTGTCACCGAACAGTTGATAAATATCCCTCTTTGTGGTACAATGGTCCCTTGATGATCATCAAACCCGACACGATTGACTTCGCCCAGTACCTCACCGGGCCAGCGGAGAGCGCGAACGTACGCGCTCCCTCGCTCTACACCGAGGAGGTCAAGGCGCTGTTCAAGCGCGACGCCGATGGCTCCGGGCTGATGCTGCCGTGGACGAGCACGCATCCGTTCGTACGCATCCGGCCCGGCGAGGTTTCGATCTGGGCCGGCGTCAACGGCCACGGCAAGTCGCTGCTGCTCTCGCAAGTTGAACTCTCGTTGATGCAGCAGGGCGAGCGCGTATGCAAGGCATCGATGGAGATGAAGCCAGCCGAGTCGCTGCACCGCATGGTGCAACAGGCGGCATGCGTGCCCATCCCATCCGACGACTACATCGACGCTTTCGCCGAGTGGTTGAACGACAAGCTGTTCCTCTACGACCAACTCGGCACGGTGAAGACCGACCGAATCCTGTCGCTCGCCCGCTACGCGCACAAGGAACTCGGCTGCGGGCACTTCGTAATCGACTCGATGATGAAGTGCGGCATCGGCGTGCAGGACTACGACGCGCAGAAGGCGTTCATCGACGAACTGTGCGCTCACGCGAAGGACACCGGGCAGCACGTTCATCTCGTCGCGCACTCGCGGAAGACATCGAACGAAGCCGAAGAGACGATGGACAAGATGGGTGTGAAGGGCGCGTCCGAGATCACCGATCAGATCGACAACCTCTGGATCGTGTGGCGCAACAAGGCGAAAGAGAAGGCGCTCGCTGCTGGCGATATGAAGCGCATCAACGAACCGGACTGCCTGCTGCTCAACGAGAAGCAGCGGCACGGCCGGGCCGGGAGCGAGCGCACCTACGGCCTCGCGCTCGATCACGCATCACAGTCGTTCGTCGAGAAGGGTCAGACGGCGCAGCGGCTCGAACTCAATCTGCGCGTGGCCGTTCCATTCTGAAAGAAAGGCATGGACGAGAAGACATGACGACGTGGTGCGAACAAACACTGGTGCGGGCGCCGTTGCACATCGGCCTCTGCACAACCGAAGCGGAGTACATGCGCGAGATGCGGAAGCGTCGCGTGCGGACGCCGCCCGAGTTCCCGAAGTGGCCGACAGCTGCGCGCGTCAGCTTCTTCGAGTCGCCGGGCGAGCGGTCCATCGCGATGGTGTGCATCAGCCCACTCGTCACGAAGGGCTGGTCGCGCGAACGTGTCTACGCAGTGCTCGCCCACGAAGCGATGCACATCTGGCGCGAGATTCGTGGGCTGCTCGGCGAACACGATCCGTCCGCGGAGTTCGAGGCGTACTCGATGCAGTCGATTTGCGAGGAACTCTTCGAGGCATACGCCGCGAAGAAGAAGAAGTGAGCGGTGAGGAGACGCCGGCACAGCGCAACAGGCGACTGTTCCCGGGGCTGGCGGACTTCGTCGATGAGATGCGCGGTGCATTCGGGCCGGACGTGAAGGTGACATACGCGAGCAACCGCGAGACGGGTGAGCGCGTCGGCAAGACGCTCGAAGAGAGCGGCGAGATCGAGGGCTACTGGACAGCGGACCAATGGTTGCACATGGGCCAGCCGCTTCCAACGGCAGCGCAGGTCGCGGAGGACATCCGCAAGGCGCAAGAGGAACACGCCCGAGGGAAGTTGGGCAAACGTGGAAAGGGAGCAAGACGGATATGAACGAATCGACAGTGTTGCCGACCGACAAGCAGGCGCGCAAGGACACGCCAGTCTGCTCCGGCGTGCTGGACTACTTCCCGGCCGCGCTCGCGGAGATCGCGCGCGTGTCGAAGGCCGGCAACGATCAGCACAACCCGGGGCAACCGCTGCACTGGGCGCGCGGCAAGGCGAACGACCACTCCGACTGCATCGTGCGTCACCTGATGGAGCGGGGCACCATCGACGATGACGGTCAGCGGCACAGCGCCAAGATGGCGTGGCGTGCGCTCGCCCTACTGCAAGAGGAACTAGAAGCGGAAGGTGCGCCGATGGCGCGCGGCGGCAAGAGCGCGGAAGTCGTGCCCATCCGGCCCGTCCCGCCGCAGGCGCAGAAGCCGAACCTCGTCGGCTCCGTGCTGCACATCCCGGCGCACAAGGTGCCCGCCTCCGAACCGAATCAGCCGGGACAGATCGCCGAACAATGGGCCGGTGACCAATGGGCCGGCGACTGCGTCGGGTACACGCGATGAACCCGAACAAGATCGTCTACTCGGGCGAGGCGCAGCTGTTGAGTTGGTCGAACAGCGCGTCGTCGGGGCCGAAGATCGTCCTCGCGCTGCCGGACGAGCAATCGCTCGCCGCCTTCCAG
>DATCXH010000321.1:0-9974 GCA_036565925.1 Vicinamibacterales bacterium | reverse complement strand
CAGGAAGTGATCGAACGGCTCGGCGATCAGCTCTGCCGGCGTCCTCACTGCCGTCAGGCTTTCCGAGAACGCCGGCACGGGTGCCAGCACATTCCTGAGGATCGTCGTCGCGCGCGGAGCGTCATCGAAGTTGCCGTCGGCCGCGGCTTTCTGCGCGACCGCGAATTGCTGCCGTGCCTGCTCGGGCCACGACGCTGAGTCACGGCCGATCGCGTCGACAGACTCGCGAAGCCGTTGAGCGTCGCGCAGCTTCGCCGCAAGCCGCGCACGTTCGAGTTGAATCGCAATGTTCGTCGGCGCTCGCATCGCCAACTCGTCGAGCAGTGTTTGCGATTCCTTGTCGGCCTGAGGTGTGTTCAGACGCGAGAGTTCCTCGGCCAGCGCGAAACGGGTGCGAAGACCACGTGTGTCGAGTGTGACCGCCCGGCGCAACCCGGCGATGCCCTCGTCCAGTCGCCCCCTTGCGGTTTCCATCCGCGCGGCCAGCAACACGAGGTCGCTGTTGTCCGGCTCGAGCGACAAGGCACGCTGGATCGGCTCCGCAGCCGCATCCAGCTCGCCCAGCCGCATCTGTGTCAGACCAAGGTTTGCCCACGACGCCGGCTCGCGCGGTACGAGCATCGTCGCGCTGGTGAACTGCTGGCGCGCGTCATCGAGCAGACCGACTTCGAGCGCGGCGAGGCCGTGATAAAACGCGCGCGTGGTTTGTTCGTATGTGTCCGTTCCCGGCTCCGGGAGCGACGGCCGTCGCATATAGATCACGACGGCGATCGCGAGCATCGCGAAGCTGAGAATGGCAACGATCCAGGGAGTCCGCTTAGTCGAGGCCAAGGTGCAGCTGACGCTCGAGTTCCGCGAAGCGCCGCTCCTCGGATGGTACTGGACGCAGGAGCGAAACGCCGATCGCGACGATGAACGAGAGCGGAATCGTCACGATGCCCGGATTGCGCAGCGGGAACCAGGCTTCGGCGTTCTTGAGAATGTCGAGCTGAATCGTCGGCGACAGATAAATCAACAGCAACGTCGAGATCGTCCCCGTAATCATGCTCACCTGCGCGCCGGCCGTCGTCAGCCGCTTCCAGAAGATCGATAGCACCAGGGCGGGAAAATTCGCGCTGGCGGCAATCGCGAATGCGAGGCCGACCATGTAGGCGACGTTCTGTCCCTTGAACGTAATGCCGAGGATGATCGACACAATGGCGAGAAGAATCGTCGCTCCGCGGGCGACGAGGAACTGCTCGCGCTCGCTGGCGTGCGCACCGCGAATCACGTTCACCCACAAGTCGTGCGACAGCGTTGCCGCGCCCGACAGCGTCAACCCTGCGACGACCGCGAGGATGGTCGCAAATGCCACCGCCGCAATGAAGCCGAGAAACGGCGTACCTCCGACTACTTCAGCCAGAAGCGGCGCCGCCATGTTGCCGCCCGCATCGACTTTGGTGATCGCCTCGCGGCCGACGATGACCATCGCGCCGAAGCCAAGGATGAATGTGAGCAGATAGAAGAACCCGATGAATGCGGTCGCGTAGCCGACTGACGTACGCGCCGTCTTCGCATCAGGCACCGTATAGAACCGCATGAGGATATGCGGCAGGCCAGCGGTGCCAAGCATCAGCGCGAGGCCGAGCGAGATTGCATCGATCGGATCCGTGACCTGACGCCCTGGCGCAAGGACACCCGGGCCATACGTCGCGGACGCCTGCTCGAAGAGCGCCAGCGGATTGAAGCTGAATCGCATCAGCACCAGACCCGCGAGAATCGTTGCGCCGGCGAGCAGAAGCACCGCTTTGACGATCTGTACCCACGTGGTGGCAATCATGCCGCCGAACAGCACATAGGCGAGCATCACGACGCCGACGATGACGACCGCCGCTTCGTATGGGAGCCCGAACAGCAGCCGAATCAGGTTGCCGGCGCCGACCATCTGCGCGATGAGATAAAACGCGATAACGGCCAGCGCGCCAATCGCCGCGGCAATGCGAATCGGCGTTTGTCGCAATCGTGTGGCGACGACGTCTGCAAACGTGTAGCGACCCAGGTTCCGCAACGGTTCAGCGATGAGGAACATGACGATCGGCCAGCCGACCAGAAACCCGATGGAGTAGATCAAGCCGTCGAATCCCGACACCGCCACCAGACCCGCGATGCCAAGAAAGCTCGCGGCGCTCATGTAGTCGCCGGCCAGCGCGAGTCCGTTCTGGAACGCGGTGACGCTACGCCCTGCGGCGTAGAAATGATCGGCGGTGCGTGTGCGGCGTGACGCCCAGACTGTAATGCCGAGCGACAGTACGATGAACAATGCGAAGAACGCGATAGCGGTCGTGTTGGGTTCGCCGATTGCGGACGTCATGACCTGAGGCCCCGCAATGAGGCGTCATAGTGCGTGTTCGCCCATCGCACGTAGATCCACGTGAGCACCCATGCCGCAACGATCACGGCCACACCGAGGAGCATGCCGATGCTGAGCCCTGGGATAAGAGGCGTACCGAGGAGTGGTTTGTTGAATGCGACGAGAAGAATGAAGCCGAAGTAAACCACCATCATCATGGTGGTGAGGAGGATCGCGATCCGCCAGCGTGCGGCGGAGACAGCTTCGAGTGCGGGATCGACTGTCTGAGTGGAATTAGACATGTGAGGCCAAAGCATACTTTGACCTCACGTGAATGTGCAGGCGGGTCTACAGAACAAGACCCGCCCCACGTCTGCCGATTTACTTCTCGGGTCTTTCGTCCGGCGCGCCGGTGCCCGACGAACCGACGAACAACTTCTTGCCATCCGGGAACGTGATGTCGCGACCGTTGGCGCGATTCGCACCGTCCTTGGCTTGGAAGCCCTCAACGAGGATCTCGGTGCCCTCGGTCAGCGACTTCTTGTTCCAGCCACGACGCAGCAACGCGTTGGGCGCGCCACCCTCGACCATCCAGCGCTCGACCTTACCAGTCTGTGGATCCTTCACGTCGATGTGGATCCATGAGTGCGGGTTGATCCATTCCATCTTCACGACCGTGCCCCGCAGCTTGACCGGGCGCTTCGCGTCGAATTCCGCCGCGAATGAATGGTGCGCGGACACCTGCACAGCGGCCACCGACACCAGAAGCGCGGCACCGGCCACAACGCTGAAGAGTTTCGTTCGCATCGGATTCATCTCCTACAAGGTTTCAGGACCCTTAAATTCTACCTCGACTTGGCTGGGCCGTCACTCCCTCAGACCATCGCGTCCGCTGGGGAATTTTCGGCCCTAACCATCTGCAAAACAGGGTGATGCCCTACTCGGTCTTCTTCTTCAGATCCCCGTAGAGCAGCTCTTCGGAGAACTCGACGCACTTGAACTCGAGCAACTGCACGTTCGGCTCCATCCGGCGATACAGCGGCATGCGGATCGTCCAGGGACGCGAGAACGTCTTCGGGTCCTCGATCGTCGCGGAGTAGTTGATGTGATTCCCGCCAGGCGCCAACTGGTAGCGCTCGGTGACCTTGAGCTGGTCAGAATGGTGGTTACCCGAGCGATCGAACCACGTCTGATCGTTGTTGCCGGTGACCTCGATGACCAGCGTGTCGCCATCCCACTTGCCATCCGACCATCCCATCCAGCTGTCGACCGGCGGCTCCTGGTGGTTGACCATGTGCACGATGCGGTTTGAGCTGGCGTACTCGTAGACGAACAGAATGTCCTTTTGCCCCTGCACGATCTGGAAGGGATACGGCATGTAGGTCGACCGTGGGATGCCCGCCATGTAGCACTTCGCCTCGGGATCCGACTTTGGCCATCCAGCCATGTTCTCTTGCCGCTTCTTCAATGCCGCGGGGAGATACGGAATCGTGCCGCCCTCGACGACGCTCTGCCCTGCCGGGATCGCCGCGATGGCGCCGAGTTGCCAGAACTGATTGAGGCCAGAGGCGGAGTGATCTTCGAGATTCCAGTAGGCGGTGCCCATCGCCTGCCAGATGCCGTTGAAGTTCGGCTTGCCTGCGATACGGTCAGGACGCGGTGCCGGCGTTGCTGCACCACGGCCCGCGGGCTGCGCGGGTGCCGCACCACGGCCCTGGCCTGCCGGCGCAGGGGCCGCGCCTCCTGCGGGCGCCTGGCCACGGCCCGCCTGTCCAGCGAGCGGCATCACGGTCACTGACACCGCCGCCGCTACTGCCATCGCAACCATTGCGCCTGTAATCCGGTTTCGCATCTGCCAGGTCTCCTCTTCTAACGCGTTAATGAGTGCCGTTCCCGTCCGGGAACCCGCATGAGATATCGCTTTCTCAACACCATGTCAAGAAACCCGCCTTCGCGCGTGCGGCGCTTCGGCTTGGCGGTCTCGCCGCTACTCTTCATCGCCGTCCGACGACGGCGGCACGATCGATTGGTGAGGCCAGCTCCTCGCGGACGATCGCCGCACCAGCTGCGAGCGCGCGCATTTTACCCTGAGAGGCCTCACGGCTGCGCGGCACTAGACCGCAATCAGTGCATGGATACAGCTGCGACGCCGGCACGTATTCCAATGCCCGGCGAATGCGACTCGCGACGACTTGCGGCGTCTCGACGTCTTCGGTGCCCACGTTGATCGCACCGAGCAGCACGTCCTTTCCACCCAACTCGCGCAGCACCGACACATCCACACCAGATGCCGCACATTCCACTGATACCTGATTCACGCTGCTTTTCGCCAGTAGCGGCAGCGTGACGCCGTAATGTCCCCAGTCGGTGTTCTTCGTCTTCCACGCCAACACCGCAGGCGTTCCGTAGCCATAGCAGATGTGCACCGCCTTACGGGCGGTCACACCATCCATGCACGCCTCCAGCGCCTCGATACCCCACGCCTCCACCTCCTCGAGATAGATGTTGAAGCACGGTTCATCGAACTGGACGATGTCGGCGCCGGCCGCGGCGAGATCACGCGCTTCGGCATTGAGCGCTTTCGCAAAGCGCAGCGCCAGCGTCTTGCGATCGGCGCCGTAATGTTCGTCGGCAACGCTGTCAACGATCGTCATGGGACCTGGCAGCGTGACCTTCAGCTGGCGCGTCGTCAGATCGCGCGCAAATCGGCACGCATCGAGAAATACGGGACGTGTTCGCTCCACGGCTCCAACGATGCGCGCCACCTCGGTGGTTTCGAAGTAGCGGCCTCCGCGCGATCGCTGCTGCGCGAGCCGCTCGGTGTCGACACCGGTGAGCCCGTCGAGAAATCCCCAGATGTAGTGACGTCGTCGTAGCTCGCCATCGGTGACGACCGCGAGGCCCGCGTCCTCCTGCTCGCGAATGGCCAGCCGCACGGCGTCGTCCTGCGCTTCCTGGAGTTCAATTCCCGACAGGCGCCACGGCGCCTTGAGCATGTTGGGCGGCGCAAGCCACACCGGCTTCGGCAGGCTTCCGACGATCGACGCTTCGAGCATGAAGATTGTCCTAGGTCCTCAGGTTCACCACGAAACGTCCACGAGCTTTGCCGGCGATCAACGTGTCGAACGCGGCCGGCAGGCCGTCGAGTGTGATTTCGTGCGCGATCGCGTTCAAATCTGCGGGTTTCATGTCGGTGGCCAGTCGCCGCCACACTTCCGCGCGTACCGGCATCGGGCACATCGCCGAGTCGATGCCTATGAGAGATACGCCGCGGAGGATGAAAGGCATTACCGTCGTGCGCAATTCGACGCCGCCGGTCAGGCCGGTGCTGGCGATACCGCCCCAGTAGTTGGTCGTGCGAGTCAGCCAGGCGAGCATGCCGCCGCCCACGGCGTCGATCGCTCCGGCCCATCGCGCGGTTTCGAGCGGACGGGTGCCCATAACCAGAGTCGTGCGCGACAGGATGTCTCGCGCGCCCAATGACGTCAAATAGTCGCGCGCATCGTCCTTGCCACTGATCGCGGTGACCTCGTATCCGAGCCGCGCCAATGCTGCGATCGCGATGCTGCCCACGCCGCCGGTGGCACCGGTGATTGCCATCGGCCCCTGGCCCGGCGCCAGACCATTACGCTCGAGACGAACAATGGCCAGGCCCGCGGTGAAGCCAGCGGTCCCGAGAATCATCGCTTCGCGTGCGGTGAGTCCGTCGGGAATGCGAACGACCCATGCGGCGGGCACGCGGACGAACGTGGCGTAGCCGCCATCCTGCGCCACGCCGAGGTCGTAACCGGTGACGAGCACACGGTCGCCTTCATTGAAGCCGCGATCGGTGCTCGCGGTGACGACGCCGGCGACATCGATGCCGCCGATGAGTGGAAAGCGCTTGAGGATCTTGCCGGTGCCGGTCGCGGCAAGCGCGTCCTTGTAGTTGACGCTCGAGTACTCGGCCTTGATGACGACCTCGCCGGGGGTGAGCTCGTCCAAAGTCGCGTCAACAATCGACCCGCTGACCTTCCCGTCGGCGTTGCGGATGCGGAACGCCTTGAAGTTCGACATGAATCATTCATTGTAGTTGCCGTTCCGGCGGGTCTACAAAACAAGACCCGCCCCACCGCTGCTGATACGCGAGCACTCGACAGTCGTAGGCCGGGTCCTGCTTTGGGGACCCGGCGTATGATCCCGCTAATGACCACCGCTCTACGGCAATTTCTCGACGAAGGACTTCGCGATCCGGAAGCCTTCTGGGCGCAGGCCGCAGACGCAGTGCCCTGGTTCAAGAAATGGGACCGCGCGTTCGAGTGGACGTTTCCCACCTTTCGGTGGTTCAGTGGCGCGGAAACCAACCTCGCCTACAACGCGCTCGATCATCACGTCGCCAACGGCCGTGGTGCGCACACGGCGCTCATCTACTTCAACGAGCGCGGCGAGAAACAATTCTTTACATTTGCCGAACTGCTCGAACAGGTCACGCGAGCGGCCGCTGCACTGCGCGGGCTTGGCATTCGCAAAGGCGATCGGCTGACGATCTACATGCCGACCTCTCCTGAAGCGATCGTGCTGATGCTCGCGACGGTGCGCATCGGCGCGATCCACTCGGTCGTCTTCGCCGGCTTCGGCGCGAACGCGCTGGGGCAACGCATTCAGGCCAGCGGTTCACGTCTCGTGTTCACGGCCAACGTCACGTATCGAAAAGGCAAGGAATTCGATCTCAAAAGCATCGTGAACGAGGCACTCGAACTGGTCCCTCATGCCGTCGAGCAGGTCGTGATGCTGCAGCGCGGGACGACACCGGCGTCACTCAAAGCGGGCCGCGATATCGCCTGGGAGGCCTTTCTCGAGCGCGGCAACGGACAATCGGGCGCACACGAACCGATGGAATCGAACGAGGCGGCGTTCATCCTCGCGACGTCCGGCACGACCGCGCGGCCCAAGCTGGCGATTCACGCGCATGGTGGCTATCAGGTCCATATCGTCAATATGGGTCGCTGGTGCTTCGGTTTGAAGCCAACCGACGTGTGGTGGGCAACGTCTGACATCGGCTGGATCGTCGGGCACAGCTATATGGTGTATGCGCCGCTGCTGGTGGGCTGCACCACGGTCGCGTTCGAAGGCGCGCTCGATCATCCGCACGCGGATACCAACTGGAGAATCGCCGTCGAAGAGTTCGGCGTCACCGGTATCTTCACCTCACCCACTGCCGTGCGTATGTTGATGCGCTATGGCGAAGACACGCTGAGCAACGTCAATCACGAACGGCTCGAGCGCGTGGTGTGCGCCGGCGAAGTCTTGAATCCGCACGTGTGGGACTGGCTGCAGAACACTGCGCTGCGTGGACGTGCACCAGTCATCGACAACATGTGGCAGACAGAAACCGGTGGACCGGTCTTCGGCAATCCGTACGGCATCGAACTACTACCCACGAAACCCGGTTCGGCAACCGTGCCGCTGCCTGGCATCGATGCCGCCATCGTCACGCTCGAAGGCGAGCCTGTCGGCACCGACGAGAAAGGCATCATGGTGCTCAAGCGCCCCTTCCCCGGGATGACGCCGGGACTCTGGGGTGAGCCCGAGCGCTATGCCACCGATTACTGGCAGCGAATTCCCAATGTCTATTACTCAGGCGATTCGGCGCACGTGGATGCCGACGGGTACTTCTGGTTCGCCGGACGCGCTGACGAGGTCATCAAGATCGCCGCGCACCGGCTGGGCACGATCGAAGTCGAGAGTGCGTTCTTGAAACATCCCGCAGTCGCAGAATGCGGCGTCGTCGGACGCCCTGACGAAGTACGCGGCGAGGTGATTGCCGCCTTCGTGCTGCTCAAGTTCGGCCACGAGGTCACGCCGGAACTGCGCAAGGAGCTGCTCGACACCGTACGCCGCGAGCTCGGGGCCATCGCGGTGATCGGTGACATGAACTTCGTGCGAATGCTGCCGAAGACGCGGAGCGGAAAGATCATGCGACGCGTGTTGAAGGCCGTGACTCTCGACCGCGACCCCGGCGACATCACGACGATCGAAGACGAAGGATCGGTCGAGGAAGCGCGCCTCGCGTGGAATGAGCTCAGACAAAGCATTGCTGATTGACGATCTTTGATTGTCGATTTGTTGTTGATTGATGATTCTCGATTGTTGAATCAGTGCGGACCGCTAAACAGTTTTGGGACTGGTTTCTGGCCCATGAACCTGAAATATCGGCCATGGAGCATCGAGATGACCGTTTGATGGACGAGATCCACGCCGCGTTGTGCGCGTACGACGAGGCACTGGGGTTCGAACTCTCGGACGAACACGACGGGATGCGCGAGTTGATTATCAGCGCGATGAGTGACCCGACCGTATTCGACGCGGTCGATCAGCTTGTCGCAGAAGCACCGGCACTGAGTCGGTGGAGGTTTACGGCCCTGAAGCCCCCACGGGGTTTTGACTTCGCATTCGATGGCGATAGTGTCCACTTGGAACCCAAAACCATGGTGTTCCAGCCGCTCAGAAGCGAAACGAAGCCGGGCGTGTTAGGGCTGAGGGTGTACCTACCGATCTCGAACATCACCCCAGCGATCGAGACTGCGGTGCGCCGTGTCATCGAAATCGGACTCGGGGAGCGCGCCAGCTCGCAGATCGAGGCCATCGATACTGAAACGCTCACCGGATCACCGTCGGACCACATACCACTCGTCGATCTGTCCGAATACATAACGTCGAACCCGTTGAGCGGTTCGCTTGTGAGCGCGATCCCAATCGACGATCGTCAATCAGCAATCAACAAGCAATCCAGAATCGAAGATCATCAATCAACAATTGCACGTCCGCGCTGCGAAAGGTAGTGGGCCCACAAGATTCGCGCGGCAACGGATCGCCACGGTGCCCACGCACCGGAGAGTTCCAGCTGTTGGTCGTGCGACGGCAGCGTGCGCAGACCTTTGACCTCACGCAGCGCGCTCGCCAGCGCGAGATCGCCGCGCGGCCACACATCTGGACGCCGGAGCGCCATCAGGAAATAGATGTCGACGCTCCATGGGCCGAGGCCCGGCACGGCGAGCAACATGCGCCGGCCGTCGTCATCCGACGCGCGAGCTACCGCACCAAGATCGAGCGTGCCGTCAAGCACGCGTCGCGCAAGCCCGTGACAGTACGCGGCCTTCTGACGCGTCACGCCGATCTGCCGCAGTCCAGCCACACCAATCCGATTGATGTTGTGTGGCGACATGCCGCCAACGTGTTCGTCGATGCGGCGATACATCGCGGCCGCCGACCGCAACGACACCTGCTGCTCGAGAATGATTTTGACCAGCGCGGGGAATCCGGGGCGACGACCCCAGATTGGCGGATCGCCTAAACGCGCGTGAACGCGCGCGAGATCTTTATCGAGACTGGCGAGATGGCGCGCGCCCTCTGTTACGAGCGCGCGGGTGAGTGATCGTGTCAACGTCGTCAGGCGGGTCTGAAGATCCGCCTCTACGGTAATGCGTAAGCGACCAGCGTGGTCCCGGCAACGACCGCGACGAGTTGCTTTCCGCTCTTACCCTGATAACTCATCGGGTTCGCATTCGCGTTCGGCGAAGTGCCGTTCGGCCCCGGTGGTAGCTTCACCACCCACGCTTCCTTTCCGGTCTTCGCATCGAACGCGCGGAAGCGGCCGTCGTTGGTC
>DATCXH010000170.1:0-3065 GCA_036565925.1 Vicinamibacterales bacterium | reverse complement strand
GTCGCGGCCCAGGAGTCCTCGGTCGCCGACGCTGCCGATCGGCCGGGCTTTGCTGACAGTCCGGCCCTGCTCGGCCGCGGACACGTGCAGGTGGAGTCCGGATTCACAAACGAGCACGAGGGCGGCGATTCCGGCACTGTGCGCTTCTTCACGGCGCCGCAGTCGGAGCTGCACGCCGGAGTCACCTCGCGTTTTGACGTCTCTGTCAGCTGGGACGGCTTCGTCTCGACAACGACACCAACCGCGCAGCCAGGAACCGAACAGCACGACACCGGCTATGCCGACGTTCGCGTTGGTGCCAAGCTCGCAGTGGTCCAACACTCACGAGTACACAGCGCGCTGATCGCCTACTTGAATGCGCCAGTGGGAAGCGCGTTCGTCACCGATCATTACGGCGATCCAGCAGCACGATTGGCGTGGTCGGTCGCGATCTCGGAACGTGTCGGTGTGTCGGGGACGGGCGACGTGCAGGCAGTTCGAGACGAGGATGATCACGTGCGCGCGAAGCCGGCGGCGAGTGCCGATGTCTCCGCAGCGCTCACCGGCGCGCTCAATGGATTCGTTGGTCTCGTCGCCGAGCCTGCGTCGCTGCACTCGAGGCCCAGTCTCTTGTCAGTCGAAGGCGGCCTGGTCTTGCCGTTCGCCGCGCGCAATCAGCTTGATGTCTGGGTCAGTCACCGGGTCACCGGTGATCCCGATCGCTGGTTCGTCAGTGCCGGCTTCGTTCGCCGGCTTCATTAACGACTTTTGGGCACCGCGCGGCGCCGCTCTGCCTGCACGGTTCCTGCTGTGCTTTGTGCCGCGGCGGATCCGATCTATATTGAGTATTCCCAATTACATAGCGGGTGCCCCCCAATGCCCCACCGTACGTGTCCGACGTGTCAGCAACCGGGCCGATTGCTGGAAAGCGCGAGCGCAAACGCACTCGTGGATTACTACAGGTGCGACCGTTGCGGTCACGTGTGGGCGAACGACAAACGAAATCCCGACGCGCCGCCACGCGACATCACGACGCCCCCCAAAACACACACGATCGCCTGACGCACGGCTCAAAACGGTGCCGAGATTCGCGGGTGCGCCTGACAAGATGTGTCGCGCTTTGCAGTAGCTGGTCACAACGGTCAACGGCGAGCGCTGTTTCGTAACTCTTCGAGCTGCTGGCACTGCGCCGCGGTTAGACCGCCAGGCGGTAGGCAGCCGAATGCTGCGGCGTCGGCAGCGACGCGAGCGGGCGCATCGGAGAGCGCGTCGCGGCCTTCGAGCCGGAACGACGCCGGACTGAGCAGCCCGAACAACAGTGCTTTTTCCAGATCAGGCCAACGCTCGATGGTCGGCTCGACTCCGGCAGCACGCGCGAACTGCAGTGACACGACGTTCATGCGTGTTTTCTGAGGCAATCCACGGCGCGCACGGTGTGCCGCGGCCCGGCCGTCATTTCATCTGTAGACGGTGCGGCAACCGCGCCGCTCCATGCGTAGGCAATCCAGCGAGCCTGCAACTCGATTGGCGGGAAGTACGGGCCCGCCTGATCCCACAGCCCCGCGAACGCCAGCCCGGGGAGCGCCGGATGAAATGTTCGCGAATGCAGATCGATGTGCGTCGCGTCGAGATCGAGTGTCTCGCGGATATCCTGAGCGAGGAACGGGAGGTGCAGGTCGAACCCGGTACCAAACAGGATCGCATCGAACTCGCCCGCGTGTCCGTCGGCAAAGCGTACCCACTGTCCGTCGATATCGGTCATCCACGGACGCACGGTGATGCGTCCTTCCGCCACGAGCGGCAGGAAGTGCTGACACAACGTGAGTCCCGCTTCGGCCACGGTGTCGCGCGTTGCCGGCGCGCCGTAATACTCGGGCCGGCCACCGAGACGGAGCGCGACGTCCGTATACATCCGATTGATACGCGCCGGCGAAAACACTTCCTCAGCCAGTGCATGAAACCGCGTAAACACGATGTGATCGGTTGGTGTTCCTGCGGCAAGCTTCGGCAGCACGAATCGTTGGCGCCGAACCGTCACTGTCACTCGTGCACCGGCCATCGCGAGATCGCTGGCGATCTCGAGCGCGCTGATCGCTCCGCCGGCGACGAGCACGCGTTTCGCGCGAAGCCGGTCGCTGTCCGCATATTGAAAGGTGTGCGCAACGCCCTCATCTCCGGAGAACGATGCGAGTCCGGGCACAGCGGGCAACGTCCACCGTTGAAAGGCGCCCGTCGCGACGATGACGTGTGCGCAACGCCCTCATCTCCGGTGAGCAGGCGTTCGCCTGAGAATTTGCTACTGACCGCCAGGACCGGCAGTCCTACGGCAAACATCAGCGCGAGCGTGAGCTTCACGCGAATCGACATTGGCACTCTCCAGTGGGCAAAGTGAATCGGCGTCGCCCCATGCGACGTCCCGACACTGGAGCGTAAGTGGCCTACGCGACGTCGAGGTTGCTCCGACGTAAAACCGGCAACAACAGGACGATCGCGGAATGTAACGGACGGGCGATCTGCCGAAGTGTTACGGCGTGGTCGCCTTCGTCATCGCGTCGTCGAATAACCGCGTCTCGAGTGGCTAGGTCCGCTCGTAGTGATCGCGGAATCCGGGGAACATGTCGTCGACAGTGTCGATGGCCTTGGTGAGGGCAAAGCTGATGGCCGCATCGCGCACCCGACTCAAGGCCTCGGTGACTCTCGGGCCCATTCCGGTCACGGCTGAAGCCAAACGGCTTGGCCTGTGGAATTCCCCAAGACCCTCTTTGCGGGCATCGTCACGGAGCATCGACGCCACAAGAATGCCCCCTCCGATCACCACCGCCCCCAGTACCAGCACGGAGGTCAGTGGAAACGGGTGGTCAGCCGCGTCGTCAACGCCATTCGTTCTGTTGACACCGATGTGCTCGACTTGGTCCGCGGCGTTCCCAATTCGTTCAATCTGTGAAGACATTTCGCTCTCCCACCTCACGAGATGCAAGTGCCGCGCGCAAGCGACACGACGTTACAACCTTGAGCACGAAGGACGTCCGACGCGTGAGCTCGGCCGTGGGGATCAATCGCCAGACCGCAGCGGCTGCGGGCTAAAC
>DATCXH010000216.1:0-3747 GCA_036565925.1 Vicinamibacterales bacterium | reverse complement strand
AGTGGCGCGGGCGTTGGACGCTCCGCTCGACGTGTTCGTGGTGAGGAAGCTCGGGCTGCCTGGTCACCCCGAATTCGCCATGGGCGCGATCGCCTCAGGTGGCGTCCGCGTGCTGAATGACGAGGTCATCAGGCTGTACCGGGTTTCGGAGCAGGCCGTCGAAGCGATCGCACTGGAAGAACGAAACGAACTCGAGCGGCGTGAACGCGTGTATCGGCGTCTACGTCCACCACTCGACGTACGCGGACGCACGGTCGTGCTCATCGACGACGGTCTGGCCACTGGCTCGACAATGAGGGCGGCGGTCGAGGCGGTACGGGCACTAAGCCCGGCCCGCATCATCGTTGCGGTACCGGTCGGTTCGGCGGACACCTGTCGCGAATTCGCCGCGATCGCCGACGAGATCGTCTGCGCGCGTGCGCCGGAACATTTTGCGGCCGTCGGTCAGTGGTACGACGACTTCCGCCAGACAACAGACGAGGAAGTAGGTGAGCTGTTGGAGGGGGCAGTGCAGGAACCGGCCGGCAGGCCACGTGAGACTGTGTCATGAACGTACGCGACATCCCGCGCGCACAGTGGCCGGCATTTCTCGATCAGTTCAGCCGGACGCATCGCGCCTGGCTGGCGACCATCGATGCCGACGCGTCAGGGGCGGACACCGCCGACGCCCATCCACTGCGCTCTATCACCCCGTTCGTCTACAACGATCGGGTCGTGCACATCGACATCCGGTTCCAGGACGACCCGCAGACCAACGCGCCGATCCGGATCACGGCACCGGGCACGGTGCGCGTGGATGAAACGTGGGAAGGCGTCGCGCAGGCGCTGGAGATCGTCGACAGCCACGGCATCTCGACGCGAGTGCGTTTCCGCGTCGCACCACGAGCCGCGATGCTCGACGGCATGACGCCAGGAGAGATGGCGCGCGCACGCGCGCGGCACTGACGCGGATCGGCACGAGGCAGCAGCCATGTCTGCAATTGCGCTTCAATCCATCGCCATTCCGATCGGAGCGGGAGAGCAGATCGAAGCGGATCTTCGCGTGCCCGAGCGGGCCAGCGGCCTGATCGTCTTTGCGCACGGCAGCGGAAGCAGCCGCTTCAGCGCGCGCAATCGCCGGGTGGCCGAGACGCTGCAACGTCGTGGCTTCGGCACGCTGCTTCTCGACCTGCTGACCCGTGAAGAAGAACAGATCGACAAGCACACCGCCGAGTACCGGTTCGACATCGAACGACTCGCCACACGCGTCATCGGGGCGAGCGACTGGCTTCACGATCGCGAAGACTTGTCGTCGTTGCCGATCGGATACTTCGGCGCGAGCACCGGCGCAGCGGCGACATTAATTGCGGCAGCGGAGCGACCGTACTCCGTCGACGCGATCGTGTCGAGAGGCGGACGGCCGGACCTCGCCGGGACCGCGCTGCGCTACGTGAAAACGCCGACGCTATTGATCGTCGGACAGAACGACGAGCCCGTGATCGAAATGAATGAAGCGGCAAAGGCAGAGATGTGTGCGGTCCATGTGGAACTGGTGATTGTGCCTGGGGCGACGCACGTGTTCGAGGAGCCCGGCGCGCTCGAGCAGGTCGAGCAGTTGGCCGGTGATTGGTTCGTGCGATTTCTGCCACGGTCGCAGGGCACGTCCGAGGAGTAAATCATGTCTTCAATGCGAACGATCCCGAAGACCGAGTGGCGCGCGTTTTTCGATCGTATGTCTCAGGCACTGCTCGGCCAACGCGCCGAGATCGAGGTGGCCTCGCTGGAGCTCGGCGACAACATCGTCGCTGAATGGATTCCGATGATCGGGATCACCTACGACTCGAGAGATGACCTGCTCGACGTCGCACTCGACGGAACCAACCACCTGATTCGGCACCCGAAAGAGATCGTCGTCGAGGAGAAGGAAGGCGCACTTACCAGCGTCGCCGTCGTTGACGGAGAGGGTACGCGACAGATCGTCCATCTGCGAACGCCGGCAATGCTTCCGCCGGCGATGGCGCATCCGTAACAGCACCGAAGCCGCCGCCTCCGCCTTCACCGACGGCGGACACGCCGATCTCAGAACGTTCCCGGGTACGCGCCGCCGTCGATCAAGAGACTCTGGCCGGTGATGAACCCGGCGTGTGTCGAACACAGAAACGCGCACAGCGCGCCAAGTTCGCTCGCTTCGCCGAATCGCTTCGCGGGGATTGTCGCCCGGCGCTTTGCCGCCACATCCTCGCAGGTCGTGCCCTGCTTTTTCGCCGCACCCTCGATCGTCGAACGGAGGCGATCGGTGTCGAACGCTCCCGGCAGGACGAAATTGATGGTGACGTTGTCCGCGGCAACACTGCGCGCGACGCCGGCGAGAAACGCCGTCAGGCCTGCGCGGGCGCCCGACGAGAGATCGAGTCCGGCAAGCGGCATCTTCACCGTACCTGAGGTGATGTTGACGATCCGTCCAAACTTGCGGCGCGCCATCGGATCGATCACCTTCTGCGTCAACTCGATCGCAGTGACCATGTTGGCGACGACACCCTCGAGCATCTGCTCGCGGGTCAGCCCGCGAAAGTCGCGCAGCGGTGGACCGCTGTTGTTGTTCACCAGGATGTCGGGGTCTGGACACGCCGCCAACAGCGCCTGTTGACCCGCCGGATCGCCGACGTCAGCGACCACCCCTTCAACCGTCGCCCCGGTCCGGGCGCGTATATCGGCGACCGCCGCGTCCACGACGTCGCGTGTCCGACCGTTGATCGTGACGTGGCATCCCGCCTGCGCAAGCGCTTCCGCGCAGGCACGTCCGAGGCCACGGCTCGACGCGCACACGATGGCCCTGCGGCCGGCAATTCCGAGGTCCATGACTGTCCTTTACCTTTATGACTTGAGCACGCTGACCACTCGCGGCTCGAGATAGGCCTTGAGTCCCATTTCGGAATAGACGCGTCCGATTCCCGATTCCTTCGCGCCTCCGAATGGAACGGTGGCCGAAGTCGCACGATGGTGGTTCACCCACGCAGTGCCGACTTCGAGACGGGACGCGAGAGCGGCAGCACGCTCGGGATTGCTGCTCCAGACCGAGCCGCTCAACCCGTAACGCGTGTCGTTGGCGCGGCGGAGTGCGTCCTCTTCATCGGTGAACTTGAGCACCGGCACGATTGGGCCGAACTGCTCCTCGCGGACGAGACGACTGTGTTCGTCGACGTCGGCGACGATCGTCGGCGGAATGAAATACCCATCCGACGCCGGCACGTCGCCTCCAGCGAGGATTCGCGCGCCGCTGCGTTTCGTCTCCTCGAGGATGCCGACGACGCGATCGTACTGCTCGCGGTTCTGAATCGGACCGAGCTGTGTGTCAGCCTCGAGACCGCTGCCCACTTTGGCCTTGCGCGCTTCGTCGGCCAACGCTCCGCAGATGGCGTCGTAGACGCGCTCATGGGCATAGATGCGCTTGATTGCCATGCACACCTGCCCGCTATTGACGAACGAGGCGAAGAACAGCTTCGGCGCAATCGCCTTCGCATCCACATCGTCAAGGACGATGGCCGCGTCGTTGCCGCCGAGTTCGAGCGTGACACGTTTCAGCGTCCCGGCCGCCGCGGCCATGACCTGTTTGCCGGCTTCGACCGATCCGGTGAAGCCGATCTTGTCGATGCCAGGGTGCTCGGTCATCCATCGTCCGAGATCGTCGCCGCCGGCGAGCACGTTGATGACACCACGCGGGAAGTGCTCGCGCGCGATCTCACCGAGCTTCAGCGTGCACAGCGGCGT
>DATCXH010000835.1:0-5106 GCA_036565925.1 Vicinamibacterales bacterium | reverse complement strand
AACGAGTTCATTCCGATTGACCAGTTGCCGCCGCAGGAGCAGCTCCCGGCAGCGCCGCTGTTGATCGGTGCCTACATCTTCGTGCTCGCGGTGCTGTTTGTGTATATCTTCTCGGTCGCGCGACGTCTGACGACCGTGCAGCGGGAGCTCGATCGACTGGACACGACGATCAAGCAGGGCGGACGAGCCTAGGCTTCTGCGATGCCAACCGCGGCCCACTTCCTCTACATCCCAGGCGTGCTGTTCCTGGGCATTGTCATCGGGTGGATTCTCGGCCAGCGCGCGGCAGCCGACCACTACGCGGCTCAACTACGGCGGCAGCAGCAGAAACCCAAGTAGGTTGGTGGTTCGTTGTAGTTGGTGGTTGGTGGTTGAAGTTAACGCCCGATTGCGAGACGCTGCGCCAGCACTTCCGGCAATCCTGCAGCGATGATTTTGGCCTGCGCCCTGGCGACATCGTAAGCTACGCGCAGCACCGTGATCGTGCGAGATGTGGTATCGAACACGCCGCATGCTGCGCGCGGATCGCCGTCTCGCGGCTGGCCGACCGCGCCGCAGTTGATCAGATATTTGGCCTTGGCATCCAACGTCAGCTTATGGCGGGCACCGCGCGGCGGCCCGAGTGAGACGAGCTCGCCGTCGTACTTGAAGATCGCGGGCACGTGGGTGTGTCCGTACAAGCACACCGGACGTTGCGACGAGACGATCGCGCGGCGGGCATCGAGGTCGTCGAAGATGTAGGCATCCTCGTCAAACGGTGAGCCGTGGCAGATCTCAACGACCTCATCGATCAGTGCCGGTCCTGCCGGCATCGCTGCCAGCCACTGCCGATACTCCGGTATGAGTTCAGTGGCTGTCCAACTGATCGCGTGCCGCGCGAGATGGTTGAAGCTGTCCACCGTTTCGACGCCGGCGCCGACCTTGTCGTGATTCCCGCGAATGACGGTGGTGTTCGGGAGCGACTGCACTTTCTCGATGACGGCGTTGGGATCTGCGCCGTAGCCGACCAGATCTCCGAGTACGAGCACGCGGTCGCAGTCACCGGCCGCGGCTAACACAGACTCCAGTGCTTCCAGATTGGCGTGGATATCGCTGAGGATCAGGTAGCGCATCTCGTCGTCCGCTAAAACTCGATCCAGGCCAGCAGCTGTTCGACCACTTCAGGAATCGGTCGCGTCGCGTCGACTCGCACGTGAGCATGCGCGTAGGCGAGTTGCCGCCGCGTATACAACTGATCGAGCTGCGCTCGATCGGCTGCGAGCGGACGACGTCCGTCGGCGGGGACGCGATCGATCACGCGGGTCAACGGAAGGTCGAGCCAGGCGACGGCGCCATCGGCCAACATCAATGCCCGGTTGTCGGCTTCGGCGAACGTGCCGCCACCGGTTGCCACAATCGTATGTCGTTCGGGGAGCAAGTCGCTCAGTACCTGGCGTTCGAGCTGACGGAAGTACGGCTCGCCATTCTGGGCGAAGATCGACGCAATCGACCGCCGCTCGCGCGCCTCGATCCGCTCGTCGATGTCCTCGACGCGCCATCCGGTGGTGCGCCCCATGGCACGGGCGACCGTGCTCTTGCCTGCACCCATGAATCCGACCAGATAAATCTTGTCCGCCTTCACGCCCGCAACGACTCGAGCACCGAAAAAAACTCTGGGTACGACACCGCCGCAGCCCCGGCGTCATGAATCACCGTCGGTCCTGAAGCGCCGAGCGCCGCGACGGCAAACGCCATGGCCAGGCGATGATCGTTCCTTGCATCCACTTCGCCGCCGCGGAGACGCTGCTGGCCGCGGACGTGAAATCCATCGGGGAGCTCGTCGATGTCGGCACCCATTCGCCTCAGCCCGTCGGCAAGCGCGGAGATTCGGTCGCTTTCCTTGACCCGCAGTTCCTGGGCGCCGGTCACTCGTAACTCTCCACCGTGTGTCGCCAGCGCGCCAAGCACCGGCAGTTCGTCGATCACTCCTGGTACTTCCGCCGGTTCGATGACCGCGCTTCCCAGGTGGCCGTGACGCACCCGAATGGTGCCGATCGGCTCGCCGACCTGGCTGCCATCGCCCGATTTCTGCACGCCGTCAACGTGGAGATCTGCGCCCATCCGGCGCAGGACGTCGATGATGCCCATGCGTGTCGGATTCACCCCGACCGACTCGATCACGATTTCGGATCCCGGCAGCGAGGCGGCTGCGACCATCCAGAACGCCGCCGACGAGATATCCCCCGGCACCTCCAGTGCCTGGGCCGTGAGCCGTTGCCCCCCCCTTACAGAGACAGAACGTCCGCCGGCCTCGACCCGCACACCGAAGGCGTGTAACGCGCGCTCCGTATGATCTCGCGTGGCAAGCGGTTCATGCACAGTCGTGGTCCCGTTTGCGTGCAAACCGGCCAGAAGAACTGCGGTTTTCACCTGGGCGCTGGGCACCTCGGGCGAAAACTCGATTGGCTGGATGGAGGCGGTCCCCTGAATGGAGAGCGGGGGACGGCCGTCTTGTGAACCGATACGGGCGCCCATGCGTTCGAGCGGCACAATCACCCGGCGCATCGGGCGTCGCTGCAGCGATTCGTCGCCGGTCATGGTCGTGGAAAACGGGTGCGCCGAGAGAATCCCGGCGAGCATGCGGATAGTGGTCCCGGAATTACCCGCATCGAGCACACCGCTGGGGACCTGGAGGCCGCCCAGGCCACGCCCGGTAATCGACAGTTGCAGGCCGCTGGTATTGCGTCCGACTTCTTCAATGGTGACGCCAAGGGCGCGAAGGCAGCGTACGGTGGACGCGCAGTCCCCACCTGTGGAATAGCCTCGGATCTCCGACCGTCCGTCGGCCAATGCGGCAAGCAGTGCGTAGCGATGTGAAATTGCCTTATCGCCCGGCGGCCGGACGCGCCCTCGCACGCCGCGCGGCGCGGGTTGTACCATGGCGGTTTGTGGCGAGGCCATCAACGCACTATAACAGGTGACTTATAATCCGTCAGACTGATGACCAACGGAAACAGCGTCCATCTCGAGTTCCACAGCACATACGAGATGCTCGATTTCGTGCAGGTTGCGAGCGATCATCTCGGGCGTCTCGCCGGGCTTGATGACGAGGCGTTGCATTGGGTCGGCGTTGCCGTCCGTGAGTCGGTCATCAACGCGATCAAGCATGGCAACAAGGGCGACGAGCACAAACACGTGCACGTCGAGTTCACGCCCCTCGACGCCGGCCGCCCCTCGGGCATCGTCATTCGGGTGCGCGATGAGGGCCCCGGCTTCGACCCCGAGTTGGTCGCCGATCCACTGGCTCCTGAGAACCTGCTCCGATCGAGTGGCCGCGGCATCTTCCTGATCCGCAGCTTCATGGACGAAATGGTGTTGCAGCGCGCACCGCAGGGCGGCATGGAAGTGGTGATGGTCAAGCGGGTGACGGCGTCGGCGCTGGGCCTGCAGAACGCCGAGTGACATCGACGCGCGCAGAGCAGGGGCCGCCGGATCCAGTCTTTCTCGCCACCGCAGTCGAAATCGTTCTCCAGGCCGGCGCGATTCAACTCGCCCGCCGCGCATCGGGATTCCACATCGACAAAAAGGGCACGATCGATCTCGTCACCGAAGTCGATATCGAATGCGAGCGGATGTGTCGCGCGATTCTCGCCGAGCGTTTTCCCGATCACGACATCCTCGCCGAAGAGATGAGCCGCGATCCGCAACAGCCCAGCACGTCCACACACCGCTGGGTGTACGACCCGCTCGACGGCACGACCAACTACGCACACGGATTGCCGATCTTCTGCTCGTCATTGGCACTGCAGATCGACGGACGCACGGTGGTAGGCGCGATCTACGACCCGACGCGCGCCGAGCTCTTCACGGCCGAGCGCGGAACGGGAGCATTTCTCAACGGTCAGCGTCTGCATGTGTCGGCGGCGGCCGAATTGATCGATGCGCTGCTGGTCACCGGGTTTCCCTACGACGTTCACAAACACACCGCCGATCTGGTGACGATGTTCGGCGCGTTTCTCGGCCGTGCGCGTGCCGTGCGGCGCCTTGGATCGGCGGCGCTCGACCTGTGTTACGTCGCAGCCGGTCGCTTCGACGGTTATTGGGAACAGCATCTCTGGCCGTGGGATGTTGCCGCCGGCGCGCTCATCGTCGCTGAAGCGGGCGGCACTGTCACCGGGATGGACGGATCCGATTTCGACCCTGCAGCCGCACATCTTGTCGCTTCGAACGGCCGAGTACACACCGCGATGCTGACCGTGATCAGTGAAGTCCGGCAGCGTTCCCAAAATCGGACGAACTGACCGTTTCTCGCGACAACCTCTGCGCACAATTGCCGGCTTTCGCTGGCATTGCCCGTGCACTGTGGCGCTCCGACGTGGGGACGCGCGATGCCTGATGCCCTCCAGGGCGACGCATGCGTTGCCGCGACATTGGAGACGTCACAATGCTGAAGAACGGATTAATGAAGGGTGTGCTTGTTGCTGCACTGCTCATGTGCGCCACCGTGGCGAGTGCACAGGACCTGGGGAAACAGACCGTGAATTTCACGCTGGGTTACTTCACGCCTCTTGGCTTCGACTCGCGCGACATCGATGACGTGTTGATTGCCAACAGCACGTTTCTGCAAACGCGCGGTCGCTCGTTTCTCGACCTCGACGAATTCAACGGAGCGTCAGTCGGCGGCGAGTGGCTGTTTCCTCTGGCACGTCACATCGAGGGCGGCATCGGCGTCAGCTACACCTCGCAAACCTCTCATACCGTCTACGCAGACTTCGTGGATCCCGATGGGACTGAGATCGATCAGGACCTGAAGCTGCGCCTCACGCCGATCGCGTTCACGGTGCGACTGATTCCGGTGAGCCCGCGCTCGCCGTTCCAGCCTTACATCGGTGGCGGCGTCGGTCTCATCAGCTGGAAATACACAGAAGTCGGTGAGTTCGTCGATTTCAACGCCGGGAGAGAGATCTTCAACGGCAACTTCGAAGAGAGCGGCACCAATGCAGGGCCGGTATTCCTTGGCGGCATCCGATTCGCCGGCGACGCGTTCAGCACCGGCTTCGAGATTCGCTACCAGCACGCGAAGGGCGATCTCGGTTCGGATTTCGCCGCGCCGAAGATCGATCTGGG
>DATCXH010001168.1:0-2083 GCA_036565925.1 Vicinamibacterales bacterium | reverse complement strand
CGCTATGAACGAGCATCTTCAGACGATCATGTGTTTTCGTATCAAGGTCGCTGAACCGCACGGCGAAGCCAACACCGGGCATCGCCCCGAGGACCGTTCCTCGAAGATTGAGCGCACCCGTTGGCAGCGCGACGTTGAGTTCACGGATCACGACACCGTCGGCCGGCACTGAGAAACGGCTTTCGATGTAGCAGCCATTCGCGCTGAGACTGCTGACACGCGCCCGTTCTTCTCCCCATTGGCTCTGCCAGGTACAGTCGAAGTATCGGGAGATACGTTGTCGCGGCTGGTGAACACGCTTCCCCACCCAGAACGCACGAAGCCATCGCTGAGGCATAGTGACTGTTCTCCTCTTGCGATCGGTTGTAACCGGAGGGGCGCTCGTACAGAGAGCAACAGCGACGCCAATGGTGGGTGGCCGGTAACAGACGAGAAGGTGGCGTGTAGATGCACCACCTTCCACATTTGCACTTACAGAATCAGCGTCGACCGACTCGGTTGGTGATCGAACGGACGTCGTCGAGCGACTGTTATCGCGCTGCGTACATCTGAACGGGCGAGTCCAGCCGAACGCGCAAAACCGACCCCTGTGGCACTCGGACTTCCTTGCCTTCCGTGGCGGCCATCGTTCCGGCGCCACCGATAGCCACGCCTACCAGCGCGCCCTTCACGCCGCCCAGCAGGCCGCCAATCACTGCGCCCGCGCCTGCGCCGACACCCAGGCGACCGGCTTCTCCCTTGATCCCGCTGCCTTGGATCGCTTCCGTCACCGTCCCGCGAATCGGGAGGGGCTGGCCGTTGACCGTCACCTGATCGAAGCTCACAGTCATGCGCGCCGTGCGATTGGTACGCGTCGCCGGGCTTACCGCCGTCACCACACCACGCATCACCGAGCCAGCAGGAATGGCAACGTGTCCCCCGACGTGAACGTCAACGAGCGTCGTGCCTTCAAAGCGGTCTTCGACCATCGCGGTACCCGAGTCGAGACTGTCCGTCAAGCGCACGTCCATCTCCGTCCCAACCGGAACTTCGAGGACGCTCTGAACCGGAGCAGCCGGTGCGATCGGTCGTTGCGCAACCGGCTTCGGGGCGGGCGCGGTCCTGGCCTCCGCCCTCAGGTCTTCGAGGCGATCGCGAAGGTCAGCGTACTCGCGCCGCGGAACGGAGCCTTCCTTTCGCTGCTTGACCTTGAGATAGATGATTTCTTCCTGGAGTTCGTCCAGGCGCACCTGCAACTGATCGGCGCGCGCCGTGTCGCGCTGGCCGAGTGACGACAGATCCCGTTCGACCAGGTACGCCGTATCACGAAGGCGTTCGATTTCTGCGGCATCATTCGCCGCGCCTCGTTGCCCGGCGAGCGGCACCGTCAATCCAATCACGAGAGCAAGACTCACCAGTACGCGGCGCATGCGACCCTCTCCTGTTTCTGTGCCGCGACCAGACTGCAAGCGCATTGCCCGGCCATCGGATCGCAAATGGCGCGAACTCCGCCCGTTTACACGCGCGAGGCAGCTACGAAGTTGTCGACGACATTACGAAGTTGTTCGAGCTGACGTGTCGCGGAAGCGGGCAGGTGACATGCGATGTCGTTCACAGCAGCACGGCGACGATTTCGTGCAGGATCGCGCCATTGCACACAGCGGCGACTCGATCGGCGCGCCGACGCCTTTGCTCGACGCATGTATTCCTCAGATCGCCATACTAATTTCCTGGCGGTTACAGAATAAGCGAGGGGGACGAGGGCGCTGACCCCGGCGGCTTTCACTCACAGCGTGAGGCTGTGCGTCCTTCCCTCAGTACCTCGAGATATCGCACCGGCTGGTACGGTTGTTGTTCCTGCCGCGCCACATGGTTGCCGACGTTCTCAAGCAGCTCATAACGGCGCTGCTGGTATTGATGGTTTCCGCGGTCGCATTCACGGCATTGACCCTGGCCGTGAGAGGCAGAGCAGCGATGCGCCTGAAGACTCGCGCGGCCGCGGAATTCCACCTGAATCTCAGATGGTATTTTGTCGATGCCATCTGCATCGCACCGCTGATTGTCCTGGCCGCGGGCGCCGTCCGTCTCTTTATCCGGCAGTATT
>DATCXH010000404.1:0-2294 GCA_036565925.1 Vicinamibacterales bacterium | reverse complement strand
ACGTATCGCGAGATGTCGAGCGCGTGGAAGGAAGCGATCGCGATCTGGCAAACGCTGTCCACGTTCTTTCCTGACGACGTGGAGCACGCGCTACGGTTGGCCAACGCGCAGATCGCCTCCGGAGCGGCGAAAGAGGGACTCGCCACGATCGAGGCGTTCAGGAAACGTTTTCCGACCATCACCGATCCGCGGCTCGACCTCGCGGAGGCAACCGCCGCCGACACACTCTCGGATTTCAAACGAATGCAGGCCGCGGCGTCGAAAGCGGCTGCGACTGGTGAAACGCTTGGGGCGCGGCTGATCGTGGCGAATGCACGGTTGCGCCAGGGCGCCGCCACGGTTCGTCAGGGCAAGACTGACGAAGCCGTCACGCTGCTCGAGGACGCGCGCGCGATCTTTGCGGCCGCCGGCGACAATGCCGGCGTGGCGCGGACTCTCAACAATCTTGCCAGCGCAATCTCCGACGGTCCCGACACCAAGCGGACGCGCGCACTCTACGAAGAAGGTTTGAAGATCGCCCGCAGCATCGGCGAGCAGGATCTCGTCGCGCGGTTCCTCAACAACATTGCCATCCAGGAGCGGCGCGCCGGCAATCTGCAGTCGTCGCTCAAGATGAATCAGGAGTCGCTGGCCATCCGCCGCGAGATCGGCGACAGGACCAACGCTGCGATCTCGCTGAACAACATCGGCAACGTCCTGCTCGACCTCGGCGATCTGCAAGGCGCGTCGCGACACTATGAGGAGTCGGCGACGATGAGCCGTGAGATGGGCGATCGACGAGGTCTGGCACGCGCGCTCTACAACGCGGCCGAATCACTGAAGCTCCAGGGAGAAATCGCGCGTTCGCGGGCCAACTACGAGGAGGCGCTGTCGATTCGCCGGAGTATCGACGATCCGGCAAGTGTCGCCACCTCGCTCTACGGTGTCGGCCACATCGCCGGTGTCCAGGGAGATCTCGCCACCGCCGAGAAGGTCCTCAGTGAAGCGTTGGAGATGGATCGGAAATTCGATCGACGTCGGCCAATGGCGTACTCGACGTATCAGCTCGGTGACATTGCCTTGATGCGCGGCGATTTTGCGCTCGCGAAGCAGCGTCACAACGACGCGCTGGCCATCCGGAACGCACTTGGAGAAAAGGGCACGGCCGCCGAGAGCCGCAGCGCGCTTGCCGTGATCGCGCTCGAGGAAGGACGCGCAGCCGATGCGGAGCGACTGGCGACTGAGGCCGCGGCGGTGTTTGCCGCTCAATCAGCTCCAGACAATGAAGCGATGGCTCGGGCCGTGATCGCCCTGGCGATGGTTGCGCAGGGGCGACGAGCTCAGGCCGTCCGCGAGATCGAGCGCGCGCAGTCGCTGGTCACGAGTCCGCAGCACGTGTTGGCGCGCACGCCGGTGATGATTGCCGCGGCGCGTGTGAACAGTGAGAGTAACCCTGGTGCAGCGCTCGGCTTGCTGGAGTCCATTCGCGCTGACGCAGTGAAACGAGGAATTGCGCGCTCGGAGTTCGACGCGCGCCGGGCGATCGCCGAAATCGAGGGGCGTCGCTCGCTCACCGCTGGCGCGAAAGCGATCGACGCGCTGCGAAGAGACGCCAAATCGCGAGGCTTCGGCCTTTACGCGCGCTAACGGCGAACCTAGCCCCCAAACCCTCGCAGCAACGGGCGCCCACCGGGCATTCCCGGCCACGGGATCGACAGCATGATCACCACCATCGCCAGACTGATGAAGATCACCGCGAGCTTGTGCTTCTGAGCGGCGTCGGCAGCTTTGGCGATCTTGCTCCTCCCCACATGCGCGAGGGCGAGGCCAATCAGCATGCCGGTGACGTGTTCGACTGCAAAGAAGCGCAGCGGCGCATTCCGCATCGTCGCACCCATGTCGGCCCACGCGTCGCGAATGAAGGGACTGAGCCAGACATACAGCAGCAGCCCGATCAGGAACTGCACGTCGAGCGCGATAGTGAACACTTTCAGGCCGGTGGTTTCGCCGGCGGACCAGTCGCGGCGACCCGCGACGCCCATGATCGCCCGTGCGATCACCAGCAGACCGGCAATGACAGCCACCCAGCGAAGATAGGAATGAACCACCAGGAATACGGAATACATGTCCGCATTGTAGTGCCGAGGTGGGCTCGAGGTCAGGCGACGCGTGCGTCGTCGTCGCCGTGACAGCCCTAGATATTCGTGTAGCTGTGAAGGACGTGGACCCAGGGCACCACGGCGAACGCGAGGTAGAAGAGAGTCAGCGCCGCCACGGTGCGATGCCGCGACATCAGGTAGAGGACCGTGCCGCAC
>DATCXH010000134.1:0-2821 GCA_036565925.1 Vicinamibacterales bacterium | reverse complement strand
CACCACGAGACGATCGCGCGCGTCGAGCGGCGAGCCCTCGCAGGCGAGCGCAATGGCGGCGTCGCGAAATGCGCTGAGGTCGCGAACCCGTATCAGGCGGGTAACGCGAGGAGTGGGTCTCTCAATCAATGCTCAATTGTGCCTTGAGCATCGCGTATTGTGCATTGAGCGGGATGGTTATTGGAGCCGCGGCGGTTCGAGGAGCGCGCGGATTTCGGCCTGGGCGCGTCCGAGCATCATCAACGCACCCGCGGCAGCCGACGAGGCTTCCCAGGCGGCACCCGCGTTGGCCTTTTCGATGGCCTCATATCGCGCGCGCGTCGCGTTTTCAGCAAAGCGCCACGCCCCGATCAGCAGTTCGTGCGTGCCCTGCAGGTAATCGGGTGTGCGCATCCGTTCCAGGCGCGCCGCGCCGCCACTCAACTGCTGCCGCAATGCGAGCAGCCGGTCAGGAGGGGGACCTTCGAGCGTCCTGATCGCTTCCAGCGCGTTCTGATTCTTCACGAGCAGCAACAGCGACGAGCCGACAGACTTCTGGTACTCGCGATAGGCCGATTGCCTGAGCAGCCATTGATCGCGCTGTAACCGAAGCCTTCGCGCGGCGAAGAGTTGCGACTGCACGGCCGTATTCAGCGCGTCGACCACCTCCGGGCGCTGGCTGCCCAACCTGGCATCTTCCTTCGGGATGCGATTCATCAGCCGTTCGATTTGCGAGATGCTCGCGCGTGCGGCGTAGTCCTTGGCTTGGGACATGACCTTCTGCGAGAGCGACGCATACTTTCGATCGGTCGCCTGCTCCTCGCGGATCTGCGATTCGGCCTCGCGCCGCAGCGTGGACGCATCCGAGATCATCGATCCGGCTTCCGACAGCAGCGTCAATCCCGACTGCAGCATCGCGACGCGCTCGGCCCCTTTTGTCTGCTTGGCGACATAGAAGATGTCATCGAGCTGCTGCCGTGTATTCGGCATCGTCGCGAGCGGCTCGAGTTCCGGCGCATCGGCCATCGCGACGAGAGCCAGATCGAAGCTCGTGGCTCCTGCGGCGACGCGCAAGCTCGAAATCGCCTGGTCGAGTACCGAGAGAATTTCGCGGACGTCGTTCTGCCGGTAGCCGTAATGCGAGCGTGGCCAATCGGCGACGGTCTTCCGAACTTGTTCCGCGAGCGCCAGTGCCTGCTGACGGTTGGAGCTGAGCGCGATGTCGTTGAGCGCGACCGCCACCTCGTTGCTGAGAATCCGGAAGTCCTCTTCGCCGCGCGACTCGGCGTAGCGCTGGTAGCGGGCAGACGCGGAATACTTGTCGGTGCGCTGCCAATCGACGAGCGCGGCTTTGACTGAGGTCACCTGGATGCGAGGTTGTTCGGGTTGGCCTCCAACCGGCATCGAGAACACGACGCTGTCGTTGACGCGCGCGAACTCGCCGTAACTCGTCAACACTGATCCGTCGAGCATGTAGAGACGGAACAGCGTGACATCGGATCCGGCGTACGCCGACTGGACCATGCCGGCCAGACACACAATTACGCCGAGAACCTGAACAATGCGCCTCATTTCGGAGTCACCGCATTCTACATTCCGGACGCTGGGGCAGGATCATTAACCGCACCGAGCCCGGCTGTGGAAAACCTGTGGATGACCCGTGAAAATGTTGTGGGCAAGTTGAGCACGGAGATTTTTCTTTGACGGGATCGCGCGACGATCGGGGCAAACCCGCGCTGTGGACGACGCCTTCGCGCTTCCCTTCGCTTGATCGGCCATGACGACGGCGTAAAATCACCGGCGCTCCTGACTGATTGGTGAGTGTCTGGTCCCAGCCGGACAGTCCCGCAAAATCGGTCGGGCCCCCAGACAAATGATCCACCAATTCGAAGAAACGATAGGTGGGCGTGCGTACAAAATCGACGTAACGCCCGTCAGTAACCGGTGGCGTGCCCAATTGGCGAGGAAACCGGGTATGCCCACAGCGATGATGCCCTTCTACGGCCAGACCCCAGAGGAGGCGGCCCGCCAGCTGGCTGCGTGGCTGTCGCTCGCGCATCGCCGCCAGATAGCCCAGCCGGTTGCAGCGCCTGCCACCTAGGGCCGGCCACGCCCTTTGGACCTCACCGCCTGCATGTCGGCCTTAGTGCCAGAAATGTTTAGGTTGAGGTTCGAAACGGTCGAGCGCGGATCTCACGTCGTCGATGACGGACGACCAATCGCCGGGCGTCTTCTGACGGAAGAGCCTCATCGTCGGGTACCACGGGCTGTCGCTGCGAGCTTCCAGCCATCTCCAGTCGGCGTCGTAGGGCAATAGCGTCCAGACCGGCACACCAAGGGCGCCGGCCAGGTGGGCGGGCATGCTGTCGATCGAGATCACGAGATCCATTGCACGAATTGCCCGCGCCGTGCGCACCAGGCCGCGCACATCGAGCGCGTGCAGATTGGGGTGTCGTGTGTCCTCCCCCATATCGATCTGCAGTCCATACCAGGAGATGTGGGTCAGCTCGAGCAACGACGCGATCTGTTCGAATTCAATCGACCGTCGCGCATCCCAGTCGCCGGCACGCCAGACGATCCCGACCTTTGGCCGCCGGCCGTCCAGTGCGAGCGGCACGGCCGCGAGGTATGGAACCTCGTGCGGGATCGTCGCGAGCGTGCTGCGAAACGCGTACGCCAACTCCATGACTTCGATGTCCACGTCGTACTCGACGTCGGGAGTCCCCTCATGGAGCGGCAGGAGTCGATCGATGCCTGATACACACCGTAACAACGGCAGCAGCGACGGCTGTGCCCACACGATCACGCTCTTCGCCACCGCACGCACGAGTGACGCATAGCG
>DATCXH010000305.1:0-2615 GCA_036565925.1 Vicinamibacterales bacterium | reverse complement strand
CGCACCGGGTGCCGGCGGGGGCGGCGCTCGCCGTCGACCGTGAAGGATTCTCCACTGCGATCACCGACGCCATCCAGTCGCATCCGTTGATCATGTTGGTCCGCGATGAGGTGCCGCGCGTGCCCGACGACCCGTCGATGTATCCGCTCATCATCGCGACGGGTCCGCTGACATCGGAGACCCTCTCGCAGGACATCGCCGCACTCGTCGGCGCACAGCATCTGTATTTCTACGACGCCATCAGTCCCATCGTCCTCGCCGAAACGCTCGACATGACGAAGGTCTTCCGCGCCTCGCGCTGGGGACGCAACATTCGTCGCGACACGGACGTCGCGTCGGACGCTCGTAGAGGCGGGTCTTTAGACCCGCCTGAGGGGCCTGCCTGTGGCGTCGACGATGGCGAGGGCGATTATCTGAATTGCCCGATGACCGAGGACGAGTACGCGCGGTTTTACGACGCCCTCGTCTCCGCCGAATCGGCAACGGTGCACGACTTCGATAAGGAGAAGTTCTTCGAAGGCTGCCTGCCCATCGAAGTGATGGCCCATCGCGGGCGCGACACGCTTCGCTTCGGGCCGATGAAGCCCGTTGGCCTTGTTGATCCGCGAACCGGGCGCACGCCGTACGCGGTGGTGCAGTTGCGTCAGGACAACATCGCCGGCGATCACTTCAGCCTGGTGGGCTTTCAGACGCAGTTGAAGTGGGGCGAGCAGGCACGTGTGCTCTCGCTGATCCCCGGACTCGAACACGCCGAATTCGTCCGCTTCGGGATGGTGCACCGCAACACCTACATCAACGGTCCTACGGTGCTGCGGGAGACCTGGCAGACCCGTCAGCGGCCCGACTTGTTCTTTGCGGGACAGATCTCCGGCGTCGAAGGTTATGTCGAGTCGGCGGCGTCAGGATTGATCGCCGGCCGCAATGCCGCAGCGATCGCGCGCGGCGAAGAGCCGCGAGTGCCGCCGCGGACGACGGCGATCGGTGCGCTGGCGTACTACGTCTCGCATGCCGATCCGCGCAACTATCAGCCGACGAACATCACCTTCGGCATCATGCCGCCTCCGGATCCACCAGCGGGCAAGCGGAGGTTGAAGCGCGACGAACGGAAGACGGCCACATCGGAGCGTGCGCTGCGCGCGCTCGACGACTGGATTGCTCCCGCGCTGGCGCGATGACGAGTCAGCTGCGCGACTTCCTCGAATACCTTCGGCTGAATCGCAACGCTTCCGCTCATACGTCCGCTGCGTACGAAAGCGACCTGACGCAGTTCTTCGGCTTTACGGCACAATCGCGCGGCGTCGCCGTGGAAGCGCTGGAGCCCTTGCATCTCGACCTGGTTGCCATCCGCGCGTTTATGGCCGACCTCTATCGACAGGGACACGCGCGGACCTCGGTAGCGCGCAAGCTGTCGGCCCTGCGCGCGTTCAGCCGCTACCTGCGTCGTGAAGGGTGGATCGAGAACGATCCCGCGGCGCTCGCCGTCGGTCCGAAGCGCGAACAGAAGATTCCGGCACATCTCTCGGTGGACGAGATGTCGCGGCTCCTCGAGATGCCTGATGTGTCAAGTGCGCTCGGTCGCCGCGACCGGGCGATCCTCGAGCTGTTCTACGCGTCCGGTTTGCGCCTGAGCGAACTGGTCGGCCTCGACCTCGAGGAAGTGAATCTGCGCGCGCGAATGGTGCGCGTGATGGGGAAGGGCGCGAAGGAACGGCTCGTCCCTTTCAACAGCACGACTGAGGACTCGATTCGCGCGTGGCTCGCCGATCGACATTCGCTGCGGACGGCAAAGCCGAAAGCCCAGAGTCCAACGCCCAGAGCCGACATCGTAAAGCCAAGAGCCCAGCGCGAGCCTCTGTTCGTCAATTTCCGCGGCGCGCGCCTGACCGGCCGAAGCGTGCAGCGTCTCGTCGCGCGGTACGTGGCCGCGTGCAGCACGCGATTTGGAATCAGCCCGCACGCATTGCGGCATTCGTTTGCCACGCACCTCCTCGAACGCGGCGCTGACTTGCGCGCCATTCAGGAGCTCCTCGGTCACGTGCAGCTCTCGACGACGCAGCGCTACACACACGTCAACGCAGCGCAGTTGCTCGACGTCTATCGAAAGGCGCATCCCCGCGCGAAACGCACATGACGCGCTATGTCGCGTTCCTGCGGGCCATCAACGTGCGCGGTCATGCGCTCGTCAAGATGACCGACCTGTGCGCCGCGTTTCAGTCTGCCGGATGCAGAAACGCGACGTCGTTCATTCAGAGCGGCAACGTCATTTTCGATTCGACGACGACCGATACCGCACCGCTGTTCCGCAAGATCCACGACAAGGTCCGCGCGCTCGCCGGTGGCGATCCGCAGATCGTCTATCGGACAGTCGATGCTCTCGAGGCGCTCGCGCGAACGAACCCGTTCGACGCCCTCGAGGACGATCGGCTGTTGAAGCTGTATGTGGTGTTCCTCGCAGCGAATCCCTCGAAGCGACCCAGGCTCCCTATCGAGGACACGAAGGAACGCCTCGAGGCGATCGGCACGAAAGGGCTGGACGTGCTGGTCGTGAGCCGCCGGAAGCCGAATGGGATGTACGGCTTTCCCAATGCGTTCGTCGAGCAGGCGTACGGTGCCCC
>DATCXH010000183.1:0-2544 GCA_036565925.1 Vicinamibacterales bacterium | reverse complement strand
GCGAAGATTCCGGTTCCGGATACGAAGGGACTGCAGATCTACATTGAGCGCGGACGCCGTGCGGCCGGTCTCGATACTGCGACCGGCTGGCCCTGCGTCTCGCGGTCGTCCTAGTGCGTCTCTTTCTCGAGAATCGCGACGTGCTCGCCTCGCTTGGCAAGCGCGATCAGCGTGTAGCCATTCATCGCCGCCTGGCCAATTTCTTTCTGCATCGTGCCCGTGCGTTCGGTGGCGAGCACCTGGTAGTCGGCGGGAGGTGAATTCTCGGCTCCTTTTTCCATTAGCATCAGCAGCTCATCTCCCTTGTGAGCGATCGACTTCGGGAGGATGCGATAACCCTCTTTGGCTGCTTCGTCCAGTTCTCGTTGCAGAGTGCCTGTCCTCGTCGTCGCCAGCAGACGGTACTGGTATTTGTGTGTGGTCTGCTCGAGAAGGACGATGTACTCGCCGCCGTCACCGGGACTGGCAGTCACGACCCGAAAGCCTTTGGCCGCAGCCTCGTCGATCTCTTTCTGCATGGTGCCGGTGCGTTCGGTGGCAAGGAGCAGATAGCGATCGTCCTGTGCCGCCGCGACCGACGCGACACTCATTGCGAGGACGAAGCACGCGATTGAGCCACGCATGATGACGACTCCGTTTACTGCAGCGTGATTGGCAGTTCCGCCTTTGCCCTGTCGTTCGTGAGAACCAGACGATACGTCCCTTCAGTCCAGCTGCCGGTGGGCGACCTGAAGAGCAGCGGTCCCTGCGCAACGCGATCGTTGTCGACGATTGCCTCGTCCGAGATGCTGCGCACGAAGGGTAGCGAGAAGAAGTTGAACGGCTCGAGCCGGTCGCGTTGCGCGAAATACGAGTCCAGGTTCTTCCGGTGAATCTTCGCGTTCTGAATCAGCAGGTTGATGTTCTCCACGTCGTCGCGACCCTGCTGCTGGCTCGCGAGCGGGATGCTCTGGCCCGCGGGCGTGACTATCCTGAAATTGGTGCGATGGAGGACGAAGCGATCGGCGGATCCGAGCGCCGCGTCGATGAGCAGCCACGGCCCGCTGTGATTTCTCTGCGAGTAGTCGTAGTTGGCGACTACTCCGAGCCCCAGGTGACGGTACTCAATCGTCGCCCGGCCGTACTTGTTGGTGTTCGGGAATGCCTGACCGACCTGGGCGCTCGTGCTCGCGGCTACCGTGAGGAGAATCGCGATCGTTCGCAGCATATTGGCCTCCGGAGGCACGTGAACAAGGACGCGTTCAAGCTGCGCCGCACGTCCACAGGACGTGCCTCCATCCAAATGCCGTGCCTTACGCGGGTTGCCGGCTGGCCGCTGTCATCGCACTCGTAACCGCCTTCGTCATCTCCGCGGTCGTTGCTCGTCCGCCCAGATCCGGGGTCTTGACCTGACCTTGGGACAGGACACTTTCGATCGACGCCAGGATACGGTCGTGAGCGGTCCGCTCGCCGAGGTGGTCGAGCATCATCGCACCGGCCCAAATCGCAGCGATCGGGTTCGCGATCCCCTTCCCGGCGATGTCCGGAGCGGAGCCGTGAATCGGCTCGAACATCGATGGCGTCGTGCGATCCGGATTGATATTGCCGCCGGGTGCGACGCCGAGGCTGCCCGAGATTGCCGACCCAATGTCGGTGATGATGTCGCCGAACAGATTCGAAGCGACGATGACGTCGAGCGTGTGTGGATGCGTGACCATGCGCGCGCAGAGCGCGTCCACGTGGTACTTCTTCAGCTCGACGTTCGGGAACTCCTTCGCCACTCCGGCCACGACCTCATCCCACAGCACCATCGCGTGCTGGAGCGCGTTCGATTTCGTCGCGCTGGCGAGCATCTTCCGCGGACGTGATTCGGCAAGTTTGAACGCATAGCGCGCGATACGTTCGATGCCGTTCCTGGTGAACACACCGGTCTGCTCGGCCAGTTCGAATGGCGTGCCGCCATGGAGACGGCCACCCATGCCGCAATACTCACCTTCGGAGTTCTCGCGCACGCAGATCATGTCGATCTCTGCAGCACCGCGGTTGGCCAGCGGCGACGAGATGCCGGGCATCAGCCGCATCGGTCGCAAGTTCACCCACTGCCCGAGCTTCTGCCGCAACGGCAGGATCAGCTCACGCGCTGAGATGTGATCCGCGACGCGCGGATCGCCGATGGCACCGAGGTAAATCGCGTCGAACTTCAGCAACTGATCGACGCCGTCGGGATCCAGCATGCGACCGGTCTGCAGGTAGTAGTCGCATCCCCATGGGATGTGCGTGAACTCGCATTTGAATCCGCCTTGCTCAGCGGCGAGGTTGAGGATCTCGATACCTGCGGGAACGACTTCCTTGCCGATGCCGTCGCCGGCGATAACCGCAATGCGATGAGTCTTCATGTGGTCTCCGCGGCCGCCTACGCGCTACGCGCTCGGGCGCCCAAGGGGCTTCCTAAACGGTGTCGAATTGCCAAGACGGCAAAGAATGCGACAGCCGACGCGATGATTCCGCTCAGTGCCGGGTCCGCCCACGGATAGGCTCCGGCAACCCCAAAGCGTACCACGATGA
>DATCXH010000342.1:0-4011 GCA_036565925.1 Vicinamibacterales bacterium | reverse complement strand
GAGCATCTCGACCCGTTCGGACGAGGGGATCACGCGCAACCCGCTCGGGCCGGTGATGATGCCGGCAATCATGAGCGACACGATCGACGGCACTCGCAGACGGGCGAGCCCGACGACCAACACGAGGCCGATGGCAAAGGTGATGACCAGACCGGCGAGAATCGAATGGTCGACCATTCGTCAGCGGCCGTATTTTTTCAGCAACGCTTTCAGATCGTCGACCGGGAGCGCGCGGATGGTGCGGCCGTTGCCGCTGGTATCGGTGGCTCTGAGCATCGAGTTGTAGATCGCCTCCTCGGTGGCATCCATCGTCGCTTCGAACAGTCCCGACACCGCGTCGGTTGGCAGCGACACCTGCCCGAGGCTCTTCGTCGAGAAGGCGATCGCGAAATCACCGCTGCCGTTCGAGAAGGTCGAGCCCGTTCGCGCCATCGCGTACACCGCGCGCGCAGCGAGCCGCTTCAAGTCGCGCGCGCTGAGCGGCGCGTCGGTGGCAACCACGATCATGCACGACCCATCATCATTGCCACCTTGGGATCCTCGCGGACCGAGTTCCTTCCATACGGGCACGCCGGCGATCGTCAGTTTTCCCCCGTAATTCGTTTGCACGAGCACGCCGACGGTGTACTGCGCGTCGCGCGGCTTGACGAGGCGTGACGAGGTGCCGATGCCGCCTTTCCAATTGAAGGCGACCGTACCGGTGCCGGCGCCGACGGCGCCTTCCTCGACGGCGCCATCTTTCGCGTTGGCGATCGCCGAATGCACGTGCTCGCGGGTGACGTGCAGCCCGCGGATGTCGTTCAAGCCGCCATCGTTCGTTTCGCCGACCAGCCCGTTGACCGAGCGCACGTTCTCGTTACCTGGCTGCGCGACCGTCCAGCGAACGATCGCTTCGAGCGCGGTGCCGACCGACAGGGTGTTGGTGAGGACGATCGGTGTTTCGATCGTGCCGAGTTCGTCGACCTGTGTCGAGCCGGCGAGCTTCCCGAACGCGTTGCCGACGAACACCGCGCCGGCCACTTTCTGTTGAAAGAGGTTGCCCGAATGCGGCAGTACGGCGGTGACACCGGTGCGAACGTTGTCGCCTTGCACGACGGTGACCTGGCCGACGCGCACCCCCGCGACGTCGGTGATGGCGTTGAGTGGACCCGGCTCCATGGTCCCCGGCGCGATTCCCAGATCGCGCGCGCCGGGGCGTGACTGAGCGTTGCCAGTGGTGGCCGCGATACCGAGCATGATCATCAGGGGTACGGTGCGCATGTCAAACGTGGATGAAAGAGGCCCCTATAATAGCGCCCGGTGAACGTCTATCTCGCCTGCACCGTGCGCGGCGACCGCAGCGCGCTGGATTCCACGCGCGCGGTGGCGGCGGCGATCGCAGGCCTCGGGCACACGGTGCTGACGTCGCATCTGCTGGACGACGGTGTCGAAGACGCAGAGGCTGAGCTGTCTGAGCGCCACGTGTTCGAACGGGATCTCGAGTGGCTGTCGCGCGCCGACGTGCTCGTTGCCGAAGCGTCAGGATCGAGTTTTGGCGTGGGGTTCGAGCTCGGCTACTTTCTGGCACACGCGGATGACCACCGGCGAGCGCTGCTCTTGTACGACAGCACCCGACGCGATCGTGTCTCACGCCTCATCGTCGGCAACTCGCATCCCCACTGCACGACGTACGCGTACTCCGACCCCCGTGACCTGCCCCGCGTCGTCGCGCAATTCCTCCGCGGTGGCTCGAGTGGAGCGCTCGACAGACATGAACATTGAAATCACGCGGATTCATCCGCGGGCGCAAGTACCGAAGTACGAAACGGCCGATGCGGCAGGGTTCGATTTGGTTGCCGTGGAAGACGTGACCATCGACCCCGGGCGGGTAGGGCTGGTGCCCACGGGACTGGTCGTTCGCGTCCCGAAAGGGATGTTTCTCGGCATCTTCGCGCGCAGCAGCACGCCTGCGCGGCGCGGCCTGATGGTGGCGAACGGCGTCGGCGTGATCGACCCGGATTACTGTGGCGCGACCGACGAGGTAAAGATCATGGTGACCAACTTCACGCAGTCGCCCGTGACCGTGAACGTCGGTGACCGGATTGCGCAGGGGATCGTTCTGGCCGCCCCGCGAGTCACCTGGACAGAGGGAATACCAGCCGCAAAGTCACGCGGGGGATTCGGGAGTAGCGGCTAGCGATTGCCGACTGCCGATTGCCGACTGCCGATTGGAGGAATGCAGAATGCTGATTGACGATTGAGGGGATTGACGATTGAGGGGATTGACGATTGAGGGGATTGACGATTGACGATTGCGGATTGTCGATTCGCGAGTGTCAGGATTTGACGATGTTGCGTGTGGGTGTCCACGCGCCGGTGCATTCTACGCTGTGGGGGGAATAAAGCGGTCACCGTATAGGTCGCGAATTGATTCATCGCGGCGCGGCAGGGCGGCGCGGCACGCCGACAGCCCGCGGTGATAGTGCGCAGCGCCAGCCAAATCAGTTTGGTCGCCGCCTCGTCGTCGGAAAATGGCCGCGCGTTTTGATGATCTTGCGGAGCCGCAATCAATCCTTCAATCGACAATCCTTCAATCGACAATCCTTCAATCGACAATCCCGCAATCGCCAATCCCGCAATCGCCAATCCCGCAATCCTGCAATCGACAATCGTCAATCCCCCTCAATCGTCACTCGACGATCGGCAATCCTCCAATCGGCAGTCGGCAATCGGCAGTCGGCAATCAACGAACCCGCCGTATCTGCGTCAGGCGGGCGGGCTGCGTGCTGAGATCTTCGATGCCGAGCACTTCGCCTAACAGTTGCAACCGTGCGGCCAGCACGATCGTTCCTTCACCGCGGTCGTCTTTGTTCAAGGTCATTTCGATCCACGTCAGTGGATAGTCGCGGCTGATCGAGGAGCCCGTGCGCTCCTGGAACGTCATCGGTCGATCGGTGATCAGAACGATTTTGCGCCCGCCCTCCGCGCCGCGCACTTGGCGAGCGTAGAGCAGCGGATAGGCAAGCGATTGCGGCACGCCGATCGATCCTGTCGTCTTCGCCCGCTGCAGTTCGCGCGTGAACGCTTCGTTCCCCTCTTTCGCGAGCACCTTCATCAACGTCGAGTACTCGTCGTCGGAGGTCCATCGCGTGATGCGAATCGTGACCGGTGTGGCGCCCGTGCCGCCAACGTTGCCGATGTTGGTGAAGGTGGCACTGAACTCTTCGACCGGCGTTTTCGCGGGCGTGGACTGGGTGGACCCGGCGACGAGCACGCCCAGCAGGATCTGGATGACGAAAAGGCAAGACATCATGTCTCTAAGGATCGCACTTATTTGAGCCGGAAGAGGGTCATGCCGTTGCGCCCGCTGCCGACTCGTTCCAGCGACGGCGAGGCACCGCAGAGCTTCATCACCTCGTCGCCGTGCGTGAAGCGGGCGGGGTGCACCATGACGTGAGTGACGCGACCGCGCCGCATCGCGTCGATCGCCGATGGTGCGGGGAAGACGGCAAACTCCCGCGCGTAGTCGACGTACGACCACGGCGTATGACCGCTGTACCCGTTCATGAGCGGCCGCCAATGCGCCGTCGAGTTGAGCACATACTCCGCGTTCATGAAGACCACTTCCGGTCGGTAGAACGGGTGTTCCACCAGAACCACGTGTCCCCGTTCGCTGCCGAGCAGGGCGTACAACCCTCACTAGCAACGCGAGCGGAAGGCCGTAGGCATGCATCGCCTGCAGGTGAGCGAGCCGCGTCAGGCTGTGCGCGTTGAACGCAAACGCCGATCCTGCGAGCAGGCCGGCGAGAGGATCGCCGGTCCAGCGATAGACCAGCCCGTACATCCGAGGCGAGCGGCCAGGTGTGCAGGGTCGCCAGCACGCACGCCACCAGCACGGCGCGGCTCCAGTGCGAGCGCCACCCGCTCGTCATCGCGCCGCGAGACTGCGGATCAGCGTGAGCAGCATGTCGATCGCGACCGTGTTGTGGCCGCCGAGCGGAATGATGACGTCGGCGTAGCGCTTGCTCGGTT
>DATCXH010000251.1:0-2327 GCA_036565925.1 Vicinamibacterales bacterium | reverse complement strand
TTTCGACCAGGCTCGGGTCCGGTTCCGGACCGCGACGCGATCCCGGTGAAGTATCAATGGGATCTGCAGTCCATCTGTGCAAGCTGGGACGAGTGGACGGCCAGTTACGCCAAGCTCGACGGCGCGATCGGCGCATTCAAGAGCAGCCAGGGCACCTTGTCGCAGGGCGCGTCATCTCTGCTCGACGCGTTCAAGGCGATGGACGAGATGGGGACTCTCGCATATCAGGTGTGGTACTTCGCGGCCCTGCAGTACGACCAGGATCAGCGCAACAACGAAAACAATGGCCGACGGCAGCAGGTCCAGATCCTGTTCGCACGACAACAACAAGCGAGCTCGTGGTTCAACCCTGAGCTGCTGGAGATCCCGCTCGACACGATTCGCGGTTGGATGGATAGCAACCCCGACCTGGCCGTGTATCGCTTTGCGATCGAAAGCCTGTTTCACGAGCAGGAGCACGTGCTCGACGAAAAAGGCGAGCGGCTGCTGTCGTTTGCCGGCCGTTTCGGCAGCGTGCCGCACGACAGCTATGCGGCGCTGACGACGGCGGACATGAAGTTCCCGACCATTACGCTGGCCGGCGGCGACGAAGTCACGCTGACTTACGGTCAATATCGGGCACTGCTCGAGACCAATCGCCGGCAGGAGGATCGGGCGGCCGCGTATCGGGCGTTCCATCAGACCTACGCGAACAACCAGAACACCTACGCCTCGCTCTACAACGGCGTGCTGCAGCGTGACTGGTTCCATGCCCGTGCTCGCGGCTATGAGTCCACGCTGCACGCTGCACTCCACGGCAACAACATCCCAACCTCTGTTGTCGAGAATTTGATTGCGGTCACCAAGGCAGGCGTCGAGCCGCTGCGGCGTTACCACCGGCTGCGGCGCAAGGTGCTCGGTCTCGAGACGTATCGCCTCTACGACATCTTCGTGCCGCTGGTTCAGCACGACATTCGTTACCCGTACGATGAGGTCGGAGGCTGGATCGTCGATTCGGTGCGTCCGCTCGGTGCGGAGTATCAGGCGAATGTGCGCCGGGCATTCGACGGTCGATGGATTGACGTCTTCGAGAACGTCGGGAAGCGCAGCGGCGCGTATTCAGCTCCCGTGTACGGGGCGCATCCGTTCATGCTTCTCAACTACAACGAGACGCTGGACGCGGTATTCACGCTCGCACACGAGATGGGCCACTCGATGCACACGATGCTGTCGCATCGAGCGCAGCCGTTCGTGTATGCGGGCTACACGATCTTCGTCGCCGAGGTGCCGTCCACGTTGAGCGAGGCGTTGTTCCTCGACCTGATGCTCGAGCGCGCCACCAGCCGCGAGCAGCGCGCGATGCTGCTGCAGCACGCGATCGACAGCATTGCCGGCACCTTCTACACGCAAGTGATGATCGCGGATTTTGAGCTGCAGGCGCACCGGCTGGTCGAACGCGATCAGCCAGTCACCGCCGAGACGCTGAGCAATATTTATTCGACGCTGCTGCGTGAGTACTACGGCGACGTGATCGACCAGGAGCCAATCTCCCGGATGACGTGGGCGCGCATCCCGCATTTCTTCAGCACGCCGTACTACGTCTACCAATACGCGACGTGCTTCGCATCGACGGCCAGACTGATGCAGCAGATTCGCGCGAGCGATCCTGGTACGCGACAAGCGGCCGTCGACCGATACCTCGACCTGCTGTCCGCTGGCGGGAGCGCTTATCCGATGGAGCTGCTTGCTCGGGCAGGAGTTGATCTGAGTCAGCCCGACACCGTGAAAGCCGTTGCGACGGAGCTGGACGCGTTGGTGTCGAAGCTCGAAGCAGAGTTGCAGGTGTAGTGTCCGGCTTTAGCCGGACGACCAAGTAGTGTCCGGCTTTAGTTGGACCGGAATGAGGCACAATACCCACCATTCGGAGGAGTTATGGCTCGTGTCGCCCGCACGGCTGGACTCGGGATCGCGGTTGCCCTCGCCTCGTTGACCATTCAGATCGACGCGCAGAAGTGGGTGGTGCCTCGAACCGCCGACGGCCGTCCGGATCTCGAAGGCGTGTGGGAGAACAACAGCGCGACGCCGCTCGAGCGGCCGCGCCAACTCGCTGACAAGCCGCGGCTCACCGACGAGGAACTCGAGTCGATGAAGCGCCGCGCAGCGATGCTGTTCGGCCCCGACGCAGAAGCGACCTTCGGCGACGCGTTGTATCAGACGTTACTGGCCAACACGACTCCACGAGGGCTCGGCAACACCGGCTCATACAGCCAGAACTGGCTGCCCGATCGGTACTTCGAGAAGCGAACCTCCTTGATCGACGACCCGGCTGACGGGAAGCTGCCGCCACC
>DATCXH010000270.1:0-2347 GCA_036565925.1 Vicinamibacterales bacterium | reverse complement strand
GCGCTCGCGAATCCGTACTGCCGCGTAGTTGAGCCGTTCTTCACGCTGACCTCGTTCCGCGGGCTGGCGACGTACGTCGTGCCGAGAATTGATCTGCAGGTCAGCGGCACATGGCGAAGCGATCCCGGCCCCGAGCTCGCTGCCAACTACGTCGTGACGAACGCCATCGCGTTGCCCTCGCTTGGCCGCAACCTGTCGTCTGGCAACGTGACCGTCAACCTGGTCGAGCCGGGCACGCTCTACGGGGCGCGCATCAACAATGTCGACATGCGTATCGCCAAGATCCTCCGCTTCCGCGGTGTGCGCACGCAGCTGGGCGTGGATATCTACAACGTGCTGAATACCGACGTGGTCACGCTGTACAACAACGGCTATAGCCCGACAGGAGCATGGCTCACACCCACGGCGATCCTGCCGGCGCGCTACGCCCGCTTCAACCTGCAGCTCGATTTCTAATCCGTGTAGTGTCCGGCTTCAGCCGGACCACCATCGAAGGGCGGGTCCAAAGAACAGGACCCGCCCTACTCCTTGCTATAGTCGCGGCATGCCCGGTCACATCGGGATTGTCGCCTGCTCGGCGGAAGGCGCAGCGCTGTGCTATCGCACGATCTGCGTTGAAGGCGCGGAGCTCTGCGGCCGCCACGCGCACCCCGAAGTCTCGATGCACACGCATTCTCTTGCGGAGTACGTGCCCCACATTGCGCGGGGCGACTGGGCGTCAGTGGCAGGGTTGATGCTGTCGTCGGCGCACAAGCTCGCCGGTGCTGGCGCCGACTTTCTGATCTGCCCCGACAACACCATCCATCAGGCGATGCCCGACGTGCTCCCGCGATCACCACGACCGTGGTTGCACATCGCCGAGGTCGTCGCCGACGCAGCGGTCGCGCGAAGGTTCCGGCGTCTGGCGTTGACTGGGACCCGGTCGCTCGTTGACAGCGATGTCTATCCGCGGATCCTCGCTGCCCGCGGGCTGGATTGCGTAAAGCCCAATGCCGCGGAACGGGATGTCATCGATCGGATCATCTTCGATGAACTGGTGAACGGTGTGTGCGCGCAGAACGCGATCGCCTATTTCCAGCAGGTCATCGAACGGTTGAAATGCGAAGGCTGCGACGCCGTTGTCCTTGGATGCACCGAGATCCCGCTGATCATGAACGATGCGAACTCGCCGTTGCCTGCACTCGATTCCACGCGTCTGCTGGCACGAGCGGCGTTGCGTCGCGCGATGACGCTGACCACCTAGTGGCCACTACTCTCCGGGACGTCTAGCGCGTCGATGAAAGACGCCGCGTTCTCGCTGTCTGCAACTGCCAGCGGAATGTGTTCGCGGGCAATGGAAGTTCACGATCGCCAAGCGTCAGAGCGATGAGACGGCGGCCGCCGATTGCCGCCGCGGCACGACGCAGGTACGCGCATCCTGCGCCGATGTCGTCGGCATACGGCACGACCACCAGGTCGTAGTTGCGGTCGCGCAACTCGGTGAGCAGCGTGCGGCCGATTCGACTCAGCGACAAGCGTCCATCGCTGCGCGTCCATACCAGGCCGATGAGCGGAATCTGTCGTGCCTGCATCTCGGAGGACTCGGCGGTCAGGACTTCCCACTGCACATCAGGATAGCGCTCTCCAAGCAGCAACAGCTTTCTGGCCATGAGGCCGTGTGGAACCGACTGGATGACGAGCCCGCGCCGCGAACCCGTCGAGTACCGCGACTGCGACACGCTGGGCCGCCGGCGATCGTCCTCGGCGACGGCGCGAAACAACGCCTCGAAACGCGCCGATTGACGCCTGTGGTCGAAGTCCTGCTCGACGCGGGCACGCGCGGCGTGTGCAAGTCGATCGGCGCCGCTGCGATCGCGTATCAGCCGCTCGATGGCGACGGTAAGCCCCTCGGCATCGCGTTCGCGAATGAGGTGCCCCGTCTGACCGTCGATGACCAGTTCGGGGATCCCTGAGTGATGACTCGCGACGACCGGGATCCCGCTCGCCATCGCTTCCATGAGCGGAACCGGAATGCCTTCCTGATCGCCTGATGCGGCGGTGATGCTCGGCTGGATATAAAGATGCGCCTCGGACAACTCGTATTTCGTCAGGGTATGCTCGAGCGCTCCGAGCAACGATACATTCGTCAGTCGCCACTCTCGCATCAGGCTCTCGATTCGTGTTCGTTCGGGGCCATCACCGACGATGCGTAATTCGACATCGCAGCCGCGATCGCGGAGACGCCGCATCGCGTCGAGCGCGACGTCGACACCGTTCATCTCGACGAGACCCGAGATCATCAGGATTCGCCGCGGCCTTGCCGTCCAGCGCTGCGACGGCGGCACGAACGCAAGGCGTTCGGTATCCA
>DATCXH010001261.1:0-6657 GCA_036565925.1 Vicinamibacterales bacterium | reverse complement strand
GCTCCTGTGGGAGTTTCCAATGAACTCGGGCGCGCTCGCGCCGCCCTCGTCTTTCGCGGTCGACGGCAAGCAGTACGTTGCAGTCGAGACCGGGTGGGGCGGCGATTCGCGTGGCATGCAAGCGACGCTGAACAACCTGTTCCCAGGTGAGTTCCCCGAGGTTCCTGAGGGTGGCGCAGTTTGGGTTTTCTCGTTGGAGTGAGCGGAGGACACGGAGAAAAGCCATCGCAGAGATCGCAGAGGAGCAGAGGCACGCGCAGCGCTCTGCGATCGCTCTGCGATCGCGCCTCGCGGCGATCTCCGCGATTGTCTTCGTGGCGGTGAAGGTAGGTCCCCGATGCACAAACAGCTTCGAACCATTGGAACGGCGTTCGTGGCGGGAGTTGCCGGCGCGTGGCTGGCACTCGCGGCGTGGCCTGTCACCACCGGCGCGCAAGGCTATCGACCGCCGCGGCTTGCCGACGGCCATCCTGATCTCAATGGCATCTGGCAGGCACTCAACGAAGCCAACTACGACATTCAGTTGCACGTCGCGCGGCCGGCGCTCGCGCTGCGCGACGGCCCGTACGGGCCTGTCCCGTCAGCGCCGGTCGTCGCACTTGGTGCGGTCGGTGCCGTGCCGCCCGGCGTCGGCATCGTCGAGGGCAACGAGCTCCCATACAAGCCTGATGCGCTGAAGACGAAGCAGGAGAACCAGCAGCAGTGGCTGTCACGCGATCCGGAGATCAAGTGCTATCTGCCGGGCGTCCCGCGGGCGACCTACATGCCGTATCCGTTTCAGGTTGTCCAGAGCGCGGGCCAGTTGCTGATCGCGTACGAATACGCGGGCGCGGTTCGCGATATTCACCTGAAGGATCCTGGGCCAGCGCCCGTCGATTCCTGGATGGGTCAGTCGGTGGCGAAGTGGGACGGCGACACACTCGTTGTCGATGTCACCGGGCTCAACGATCAGACCTGGTTCGATCGCGCCGGCAATTTCCATAGCGACGCATTGCATGTCGTCGAGCGCTATACGCGGACGAGCGCCGACGTCATCTCCTACGAGGCGACGATCGAGGATCCGAACGTCTTCACCCGCCCGTGGAAGATGAGCATGCCGCTGTATCGGCGGCAGGAGCGCAACGCACAGTTGATGGACTTCAAGTGTGTGGAGTTCGTCGAGGAATTGATGTACGGCCAGTTGCGCAAGAAACCACTGAACTGAGATGTAGTTCCGGCGAGGGCAGTCATGCGACATCGATTTCTTCTCGTGGCGGTGACGTGCGGCGTCTTGATAGCGCTGTCGGCGTTCGAGCCGGCGCCGGTCGTGGGGCAGGGCGCAAAGCCGTACTCGCCGAAGCGCCTGGCTGACGGCAAGCCCGATCTGCAGGGCACTTACGATCTGGCCACACTGACCCCGCTCGAGCGGCCGGCTGGAATGAAAGCCGTCCTCACGCGCGAGGAAGTAATGAAACTCGAACGCGCGGTTGCGGCGCAGATCGATGAAGGCGCGAAACCGATCAGCGGTGAGCGCGCGGCACCGCCCAAGGGCGGCGACGGATCGGTCGGCGCAGCCGGGAACGTTGGCGGTTACAACACGTTCTGGCTCGATCCCGGCTCGACGTTCACGATTGTCAACGGCGAGATCCGCACGTCGATCATCGTCGATCCGCCCGACGGCCGTCTGCCTCAGATGACGCCGCCTGCGCGGCAGCGCATCGCCGCACGACTGCTCGCGGGCGCGGGACTGCCGAACAACGATCGTGGTCTCGAGACGGCGCCTGGCGCCTACGACGACCCGGAGCGTCGTCCGCTTGGTGAACGGTGCCTGCTTGGATTCGGATCAACAGCCGGACCGCCAGCGATGCCCAACTACTTCTACAACAACCTGCACAAGATCGTGCAGACGCCGAACACCGTGCTGATCGTCAACGAGATGGTCCACGACGTCCGCGTGGTGCGTATGAACGCGACGCATCTGCCAAAGCACATTCGCAAGTGGATGGGCGATTCGATCGGCCGCTGGGAAGGCGACACGCTCGTCGTGGACACGACGAACTTCAACGCCGATCAGATCCGCTATGCGGTGCAAGCCGCGCCTGGCCGTGGACTCTTCATGGTCGAGAGTCTGGGTGCCAAGCCGCAGGATCGGTTGCAGGGGCCGAGCCAGGATCTGCATGTCACCGAACGGTTCACACGGGTCGCGGACAACGCGCTGCTCTATCGATTCACGGTCGAGGACCCCGGCACGTGGGTCGCGCCGTGGACAGGTGAGTTCACCTGGCCGGCGACCAACGAGCAGATTTTCGAGTACGCCTGTCATGAAGCGAACTACGCGATGGAGAATATTTTGCGCGGCGCTCGACAGCGCGAAGCCGACGCCGCTGGCAAATAACACTGTCGTGTCCGCCTTCCTGACCGCCGGAGCCTCGGCGGAGGTGGTCAGCGGACCCGGAGAGTGCGATGAAAACAACCATGCTCGTCGTGACTGTGATCGTTCTTGCGACGGCGATGCCGATCGGCGCGCACCATGCGTTCGGCGGCGAATTCGACGCCAACCGCCCCGTTCTGCTGAAAGGCTCGGTGGTCAAAGTCGAATGGGTCAATCCGCACGCGTGGATCCACATTGCGGTCAAGCAGCCTGATGGAAAAACGGAAGTGTGGATGATCGAGGGCGGCAGTCCCAATTCGTTGCTGCGGCAGGGCGTCACCAAGGCCTCGCTCCCAGTCGGCACCGAGATCGTCGTGGACGGCTATCAAGCGCGCGACCACACGCTGAAGCGCGCCAACGGGCGCAACATCACCTATCCCGATGGACGCAAGCTGTTCCTCGGTTCGTCAGGCACCGGCGCGCCGACCGATGGTGCCGATCCGACGGAGAAAAAGAAGTGACGACAAAGACGCTCACGGTTCTCGTGGTCTCGCTGTCGTTCGCCGCGTCCGCATTCGGGCAGAGCGGCCAGAACCGGCCGACACCGGCGTCACCGTCGGCATCCGTGACGCCCAACGACTACAGTCTCGATGCGAGTTGGTTGTGCCGGCCTGGTCGCCAGGATGCGTGCGCCGTCGATCTCGCCACGACGATCGTCAAGGCCGATGGCAGCTTCACGCGCGAGGAATGGAAAGGTAATCCGAACGCGCCGATCGATTGCTTCTACGTCTATCCCACCGTCTCAACCGATCCGACACCGTTCAGCGACATGAAGGCGGATCCCGCCGAGCTCGAAGTGGTGCGACAGCAGTTCGCGCGGTTCGGGTCGGTCTGTCGCCGATATGCTCCGCTCTATCGACAGGTCACGCTCGCCGGTCTGCGCACGGCGATCGCTGGCGGTGGCGGCGGCGCCGCGTTGAGCAACGGTCCGCAGTACAACGACGTGCGCGACTCGTGGCGCTACTATCTCGAGCACGACAACCGCGGACGCGGCGTCGTGCTGATCGGTCACTCCCAGGGGTCGTTCATCCTCGCCGAGCTGATTCGTCAGGAGATCGATGGCAAGCCGATTCAGTCACGCCTGGTCTCGGCAATCCTGCTCGGCGCGACCCAATCGGTACCGCAAGGCAAGGACGTCGGCGGCTCGTTCCAGCATCTGCCGCTCTGTCGAAAGCCGTCGCAGGTGAACTGCCTTGTCACCTACGTGTCGTTCAGGTCGACATCACCGCCCCCGTCGAATACGCGATTCGGCAAGGTCACCGAGCCCGGCATGGTTGCCGCGTGTACCAACCCCGCCTCGCTCGGCGGTGGCAGCGCCCCGTTGGTCGCATACTTCTCAGCCGAAGGACGCACCATCGTCGGTTCGTCACCGACCCCGCCGTGGGCCGTTCCAGAGCGTCGGATCGAAACACCCTGGGTGAGCGTGCCAGGCCTGGTGACAGCGCAGTGCGCATCCAACGAGCACGCGTCGTATCTCGAAATCACGGTGCACGGCGATCCTCAGGATCCGCGCACCGACAATATCCGTGGCGATCTAGTGGTCGGTGATCAGATACTCACGGACTGGGGTTTACATCTCATCGACGTCAGTCTGGGGATGGGGAATCTCGTGGATATCGTCAAGCAGCAGTCGCGCGCGTGGACGTCACGGCGCCGGTGACCCTATGAAAACGTTCATCATTGTTCTCGCTACGTGTCTATCGCTCACCAGCTCAGTGGTCCTGGCGCAGCAGCCGGACTTCACTGGCGTCTGGACCACTTACAACGAACCTGGGGCGGCGCCCGGTGGCGGACGCGGCGGTGGGCCGCCGCTGCCAATGACCGACGCTGCGAAGCAGAAGGTCGCGAGGTATCAGGCGCTCGTGCAGCCGACCGGCGACACACCCGGTGGCTACTGCCTGGGTACGGGCATGCCGGGATCCATGCTCGGATCGGGCGGCTATCCCATGGAGATTGTGCAGCGTCCGGAGCAGATCATGATCGTCTATGAGGCGCACAATGAAGTGCGCCGCGTCTATCTCGGCAACCGCATCGTGCCGGAAGGCGACCGTCTTCCCGGACGCAATGGTCATTCGAGCGGCCGCTGGGAAGGCAACACGCTCGTCGTCGAAACGACCCATCTGATCGAGCAGGTCGATCAGCGATACGCGCACAGCGACAAGGCGAAGATCGTCGAACGCTACCATCAGGAAAAAGGTCCGAAGGGCGAGACGGTGCTGGTCGCGGAGATGACGATGACGGACCCGGTGTTCTATACGGCGCCGGTCACAACCGTGAAGAAGTGGGAGAAGGTGCCGAATGGACATCTGCTCCCCTATGAGTGCGCCGAGGAGAACTGGATCAAACACCTCGAGCAGCTCGAGGCTAAAGCCGCTGGCAAGAAGTAGGGAGAGACTCACATCATGAAACAGATTGTTCTCGTCTCGGCCGTGATCCTGACGTTGGGTGCTTCACTTGCTGCTCATCACTCGGCCATTCAATTTGACTTCACCAACAGCAAGGCGGTCACTGGCGTCGTGAAGAAGTTCATCGCCATCAACCCGCACATGCAGCTTGTCCTGCATGTGAAGGACGCGAAGGGTGAGCGCGACATCGAGTTCGAAGGCCACAGCACGAACAACATGTATCGAGCCGGCTACCGCGACAACATGATCAAGGTCGGCGACACGATCACGGTCTACATCGCGCCGCTCAAGGATGGGAGCGATGGCGGTTACGTTACGGCTGCGCTCACCGCGAATGGGACGAGGTTCGGCATGCGGTCGCGCGCCGAGCTCGAGCAGGAGCGTCTAAAAGCCGAGGGCAAAAAGTAGACCGGTTCAGTATGTTTCGGCTACTCAACCAAGAAGGTTTGCATCTGTAACTTCTTCACGACGCGCACCAACTCGTGGAAATCATTCGCGTGCGCGATGTTATGACCTAGGCATGACCGTTGCCACGGAGTTTGGTGTTCGAAAGCCAATCTTCGGCGGGCGGTCTGGCTTAAATGTGATGCGCGCCGCCCGATCGAAGCAACGGGTCCGCGGTCGTCGAACGGCCGCGGACCTGTTCCTTTGTACGGCTGGGTGGTGTAGTGTCCGGCTCTAACCGGATTCGCCATGCTGCCTGGACGATTGATTCTTCTCGCGCTACTGATCGCCGCACAGGCCAGGCTCGGGCCGAACGCTCCGGCGTTCCGCGTCGATCCGTCGTGGCCGCAGATTCCGGCGACGTGGCAACTCGGTCAGGTGTCCAGCGTCTCGGTCGATAGCGATGATCACGTCTGGATCCTGCAGCGGCCGGGTACGCTCGATCCCAACGAGAAGAGCAAAGCTGCACCGCCTGTCATCGAGTTCACCCCGGAAGGACGAGTCGCACGCTCGTGGGGCGGTCCCGGTGCCGGTTACGAGTGGCCGTCCTCGGAGCATGGCATCCACGTCGATCCCAAGGGCTTCGTCTGGATCGGTGGCAATGGAACGAACGACCATCAGATCCTGAAGTTCACGAAGGACGGAAAGCTCGTCATGCAAATCGGCCGCGCCGGAAAGAGTCGCGGCAATGCGGACACTGAAAACCTCAACCAACCTGCCGATGCGTTCGTGCACGAGGCGACGAACGAACTCTTTGTCGCGGATGGCTATGGCAACCGGCGCGTGATTGTTTTCGACGCGGACACTGGCCGCTTCAAGCGGATGTGGGGCGCGTTCGGCAATAAACCCACCGATGATCCACCGAACCCTGCACCTGCCGATGCGGATCCAGCAGGCGCGTCTCAGTTCGTGCAGCCAGTACACGCCGCTCGTGTGTCGAAGGACGGCTTGGTCTATGTCTCCGATCGCGGCGGCAAGCGGGTTCAGGTATTTCGCCTCGATGGAACCTACGTTGGCCAGGTGTTCATCGGGCGCGACTGCAAAGCGCCCGAGTGCGGCAATGGCAGTACCGCGGCGAGCACCGCATTTTCAACCGATGCCGCACAGCGCTTCCTGTACGTGGGCAACCGGAGCCAGGCCAAGGTGATGGTGTTCGAGCGGCAAGGTCTGACGTTGCTCGGCACGTTTGGCGAGTGGGGCTCCGCTCCGGGTCAGTTCGGCACGCTGCACCACATGGCCGCCGACTCGAAAGGCAATCTCTACGTCACGGAAGTCACCCCGCTGCGGCCGGAGAACCGCCGCGTGCAGAAGTTCGTGCTCACAACCTACTGATCGGGACCATAATCTGGCGCACCGTAGAGGCGTGCTCCGTAGCACCGTAGAGGCGGGTCTTAAGAC
>DATCXH010000782.1:0-3807 GCA_036565925.1 Vicinamibacterales bacterium | reverse complement strand
CTGCGGCCAAGCCTTGACCCCGACTCCTCGATGGCGTTTGTCTGCACCGATCCGGGAAACCAGCACTAAACGAACTAAACCCCTCAGCATCGCCGGTTGACACGGCCCCGCTCCTTCAGGGATGACACGGAAGAGGTCACTATTCAATTCCAGTATCGCAGACCAGGTCAGAGGCCATGCCCCATCGATTGGATATGGCCTCTTTTCATGTCTGAGTGACTAATTGAGTGACTTGGGTTGTCACTGGTACACGTCGGGCGAAGATCCGACCCGTCACGGTGCCGTCAGCACGACCCGGCGCGCTGTTGTCGGCAGAGGCGTCTGGGACGCGCGTATTCGCCTGCCCGGAGAGCTCTGCGACGCCCTTCGGCCTTGACGCCATCGTCTGACGACCAAAAGAAGGGTTTCGAGCAGATTGGGCGCGGTGCAACTGTGCGGATCAAGCCCTGTTCCAAGATCAGCTGAACTGATCAATAGAACTTGAACGCACCTGATCCGGTGGTTCAACGAACTGATTGGGTGCTCACTACAGCTGCGGTCGCGAACTCAGATCGGCCAGCCACGCACGAATCTCGCCGCCGGCGATTCGCCACGGTTGGCCGATGGGCCATCGAGCTACGTATTCCCTCCTGAATCGGTCGACCCATGGTGTGTCGATTCCATCAGTGCAGCGAAGGCATCGGGTGAGTCTTGTCGGGGTCCGCCGGCCGACATTGCGAGGATCGTCGGCGTCATCAGCGCCATCGCGTATCTGTCCGGTGCCGCCGCAGGCGTTACAGCGCGCGCCACGACCGAGAACGGCCACGAGAATGCTCCGGGCTAGGTCGGAAGGTCCGGTGCCGATGTAGCCCCAGCCGTAACCCTCGGGGGAGTCCTTGATGTAGTGCCGGAGCGGGCCGAGCGGTTCACCGTCGAACGCCTCGAGAAGAACCAGGGCGTCGCCAGAGGTACTGGGATATCCGCATATAACGGTGCTGTCGTCGATGCCCGGACCATCGGGAAGGTCGTGGACACGCGAAGGCATTGCAGTCACATCGAAGAACTCAGGATCGGGAGGCAGTTCAGGCATGTCGTCGAGGACACCCGTGCCGCACCAGGCCACCAATTGTTGAGTAGGCATTGGGTGCCATGACGGTATACCGGCTTCGTCAAGCGTTACCTCTTCGAAGAACTCACCGCGCTGCAGTTGTGGCGGGTAGTGCTCGATAACCCGGAGCTTTTCGGGGTTGTCGGGCCAACGACAGCGTAGGGACACGAACGCCAGCTCAGCTTCGGTTTTCACGGGGGCGCCGGGGCCCCGGTCGGTGATCACAGCGAGCCGCGTGCCGTCTGGGAACATCCACACACGCAAACGGCGCGGAACACCGCTAGGTATACCGGGCTGCGGCCTGCGCCACTCGGGGTCATCCAGGATCATCCGTGCCGGCGGCCGGGGCGGGCGTGATGACGGCGAAGACATCAAACCTCCATAGCTCGTTGGGTTGTCGACGGCAGACCGGCCGAGTGTCAGGGTACCTATTTCGGCTTTCTAACGGTGTCACGGACCGGGCCTCGCTATCTGCTCGCCAGTCGCGTCTGCGCACCGCTGACCCCCGTGCTGGACTGGCGGGCGATCAAACTGTGGTGCAATCTCGTGGCGAATGGTCGGCATGGCGAGCGCGCCGTGCCAGTTCACGTTGCGCAGTTGGTGAGCGTCTGGCGACGGGTCGGACCCGTCTCGTACGCGAACGTGAAGCTTGGGGCGACGACTCACCGACGGACAGTCTCCTGATGCCGGCACTCTCATCAGGTTGGCATTGACTGGCGAAGCATCGCTGTCGATCGCCGGCTACGAGGTCCCACTGAGCGAGGTCAAGTGGGCGGAGTCTGAACTCCGGTTTCGGGAAGAGGCACTGATTCGACATGCTCGAGACGCCGGTCTTTCTTGGGCGCAGGTAGGGGTTGCGCTCGGCTACGAAAGTCGGCTCGCCGGGCGTGCGGCCATCCGGCGGTGGCGTCGCGTCAACGGTGAATACCTTTGCCGCAGCGGCGGACGAAGTCGTCGCGATGAAGTCCAACTAGCCAGCAGTGGGTCGCGATGGTTGTCTCCGATCCGACCCCAACGTTGTGTAGCGACGCCGTATGCGAGCGACCGAGCTGGGTGCGCAGCCGATAAGATCGGCAACCGTACGACGGGCTGCGTTGGCAGCAAGTAAGGCCTCGATCCCTGAATACCCATGTGCCGCTGCGCGATTGTCGTAAGCCGCTTTAACACGATCGGACTTTGCCGACGCTGCGGACCTCAGGTTTGAAGCGCCGGCGTTCTGGCCCGCCGCGACACGTTTGGCCTGAAGCCCGGGCGACACCATCGCGTGAGTTCCCTTCAGCCGATGCTGCTTCAAGTAGTCATCCACCGATTGGCGATGCGTACGTTGGACGTGCTGACGCAAGTCGCGCCACCAACGACCGCACACCAAGCATTGCAACCGACCATCGTCCGCAATCGGCTGTATGCCGGGTGGCACGGTTCTGAGGATGGCCTGTCGACGGGCCGCGTCGGCTTGGGCACTGGTCGAACGCGCGGTGCTACGAATCCCGTGCGTGCGTCGCCACGACCTGGCCTTTGCTGCCGAACATCCCAGCAGGTCGCCAATCGAAGCGTGGGTAAGGTGCGACGTGTTCTCAAGCAGCTGTCGAAGGTCGCAATAGCCTAGGTTGCGTGCTCTTGTGTCAAGGTCGGCGCGGACGACGTTGGCGCGCACGCGAGAGTTGTGTGCCAGTAGATCACCGACCACACGCTTGCTCCGCTGCACGCCAGCGCGGTGTTCGGTCTGCCGTTTCGCGTTGCGACCTCGCGAGCTTCGGGTAGCACGTTCGCCAACAGAGATGGCAAATGCCTGCTGAAGCCGGGCGTCGGTCTGGAACCGTCGTTGAGAACGTGTCGCTAGAGCGGCGCTGAGTTCCGGTGCGATCAATGGACGCGTTGAGGGAAGCTCGAACTCCCTGCGATATGCGTCCGGAGTCACGCCGTGCGCGGGGAAGATGTGGTGGCCTAGTCCACGAAACCATCGATGACAATATCGACAAAGAAGGCGGCCTGAATCGTCGATGGGCTGCACACCCAGCGCCAGGCCTTGGCGGCCCCGCGGTCTTGACTGCGAACGTGTCATGCTAGGTACTTCCTGCGTGATCTCAGCGCGCAGGTGAGTCGACCACCGTCCACTGCGCCGTGCCCACTGTAGCGAACGTGGGCCGGGGAGTATCGAGAGAGATCGACGCGGACGTCGCTGCCGATCAATCGCCTCGCCGGTGCAGTTGATCGGCTGCGAAGGCCCAGACCGTTACGCGATCGTCATCACGGAACTCGACCCTAATCGGAAAACTCTCGGATCGCGGATCGATAAATACCACGACGCCCTCTTTGCCAGCCCATTCCGATGGCGCGAGGGCGCAGACGATGTCACCGACGTTCACGGACGCTTCATGGTCGTCACTTCGTGTCGTAGAAGTTACAGAGCCATATCGGGCTAGCCGCGCGATCGCATCGGCACAGGCGTCGGACATCGCGGTCGGATCGTCGCTTTCGGCAACGAGACGAGCGACTATCCGGTGGACACGGAGTTCATCGCTAGCACGTGCCGCACGGGCCAGTTCGCCGAGGTGCGCCCACAAGAAGTCGAGATCCTCGTTGCTGAGCTTCGCCATCGTGGTGGTCCTGATTGACTTCGGCCGATGCGGACAGCGCTCGGCCGTCGCATTGTATGACCGATTGACGTCAGCCGGTATCTGAGCGGGGCACTGTGATCGGCAGGCGTCCGTTGTGTCGGG
>DATCXH010000417.1:0-6925 GCA_036565925.1 Vicinamibacterales bacterium | reverse complement strand
CGTGGCGGCGGTTGCCGGAGCAGCAGCTTCAGGCTGTGGTGCCGGTGTTGGTTCTGCCGGAGCCGGGGACGGCGCAGTCGGCGGAGCCGCACTTGGTAATGGTGCCGACGCGGTGCGTCGGCGCGACGAATTCGAGTTCATCAAATACCAGCCGACAACAGCCAGCACCATCAGTAGCGAGAGCACCGCTGCGATCGTCGGTACGCGCGACGGTTCACGTGTCCCTGCTTGCGCACTGAGTGTCTTCGGCGTGACGGGTACCGCTGATGATGAGCGCAGCGGAAAGTCGCCAAGCGATGGTGGCGCTGCCGACCGAGGCGAGGGCAGACCTGCGGCCTTGTTCGGCGCAGGCGGCGGCGACTTCGGCCGCGGCGGTGGGGGTGGTACGGGCCGTGGTGGCAATGATGCCGACGGTGCCGGCGACACCGATGATGAGGCCGACGGTGGCGGCGGCGCCGATGACGCGGCGGGGCCGAACGCAGACAACGCGTTCGGTGCCGGTGACGAGGCGACCGGCGGCGTCTCTTTTGGTTCCTTCGCGGACGCGTCTTTCAAGGGGATGCCGCGCGCCGTGCAGAACTGCTCGAGGTTTTCCCGGCTCGTCGTGACGAATGGGTCGTTCGCCGGCAAGTTCGAGGTCGCGATGGCGTACGCGCGTCGATAGCACGCTTCCGCGTCAGTCAGCTTACCGTTGAGTTCGCAGACGATCGCGAGGTTGTTGAGGATGTTGGCGACCTCGGGATGATTCGGGCCGACGCTTGCTTCCTGCAGAGCCAACGCATGCCGCAACAACCGTTCGGCTGAGGCATGGTCACCGCGCGCTTCAGCCTGCTCGACTCCCTGCACGATCGACCGGAGATCGTTGACATTCGCCATCGCCACCGGTCCATTGTAAACGGTCATACTATGGGGCGCGCTGGCGCGCCCGCTCACTCGATGACGATGAACGCCGACGATCGCCTCGAGCTCTTCTTTTCGCAGTCGCTGGACGGCTTCTTTTTCATGATGATCGACGAGCCCGTAGTGTGGGACGACTCGATCGACAAGGAGCGTGTGCTCGACTACGTTTTCGAGCATCAGCGGGTGACGAAAGTGAACGATGCGATGCTCGCACAGTACGGCGCGACGCGCGAGTCGTTCCTGGGGACAACGCCCAAAGATCTCTTCCGTCATGACCTGGCGCATGGCCGTCGCGTCTGGCGCGAGTTCTTCGATCGCGGACGCCTGCACGTCGAGACCGACGAACGGCGAGTGGACGGGACGCCGATCAGGATCGAGGGCGACTACCTCTGCTTTTACGATGAGGCCGGCCGGATCACAGGTCATTTCGGTATTCAACGCGATGTCACCGAGCGTGAACGGGCCAGTCGCGCACTGCGGCAATACAACCGGCGCCTCCAGGTACTCCACGACATCCACCTGGACATTCTCGGCACACGGTCGCCGCAGCACATCGCCGAGGCGACACTGCGCCACCTGAAGGAACTGATTCCGTGCCGCCGCGCCAGCGTGGCGGTGTTCGATCTGCCGCGCGGCACGGGGACGATCATCGCTTCGTGGGCCGCCGGCGACGCAGAAGCAGAGACACAGGCGGTCGATGGTGCGGTTGTGCCGATCGAAGCGTTCGGCGTGCGCGAGGAACTACAAGCAGGATTAGTCGGGAGCTTACGTAGCCTGGGTCCGCACCACCATCTCGCCGACACGCTGGCGGCCGGTGGCTCGCCGACGATGCACGTGCCGTTGCTGGCCGATGGCGATTTGATCGGCGTTTTGAACGTCACCTCGTCTGATGATCAACCTCTCGATGAGCGCTCGATTGAGATCGCGCAGGAAGTGGCCAGCACGCTCGCGGTGGCGCTCCGACAGGCGAGGCTTCATGAGCGGGTCGAGCGCTATGCGAATGAACTGGAGGATCGCGTCATCGCACGCACGGCCGACCTCGAACGCAGCGAGAATCGTCTGGCGGCTATTCTCAACGCGCTTCCCGATCTCGTGTTCGTCGTCAACGGCGAAGGCCGCTACGTGGAGATCCTGACGTCCCGTGAGGATCTCCTGTATCGCGCGGCCGAAGAGATGAAAGGGCAGCGTTTTCACGACATCCTTCCGGCTCCTGTCGCCGACGCGCATCTGCGACTGGTCCAGCAGACTATCGACACTCGAACCAGCCAGACGCTGGAATACTCACTCCACGTCCTGGCGGGAGAGCGGTGGTTCGAAGGACGCACCGGGCTTCTCGACGTGCTGGTAGATGGCCATCCCGCCGTGGCCTTCATGGCTCGCGACGTCACTGATCGCAAACGCGCCGAGGAACTCGAATCCCAGAACATCTACCTGCGCGAAGAGATCAGCGTTGAGCGCAGCTATGGCGAAGTCGTCGGCGAGTCACCAGCCATGCGCAAGGTGTTCAAGGCGATCGGGATGGTGGCGGACACCGAGTCCACGGTGCTCGTGCTCGGCGAGACCGGAACCGGAAAAGAGCTGACCGCACGAGCCATTCACAACCTCAGTCGCCGGCGGAATGGCGTGATGGTGAAGGTGAACTGCGCGGCACTGCCGGCAAGCCTGGCCGAGAGCGAGCTGTTCGGTCACGAGCGTGGCGCGTTCACCGGCGCGGTGCAGCAGAAAAAGGGCCGCTTCGAGTTGGCGCACAACGGAACGATTTTTCTCGACGAGGTCGGTGAGCTGTCAGCCGAAGTGCAGGTGAAGCTGCTGCGCGTCCTGCAAGAGCAGGAGTTTGAACGCCTCGGCAGCACGCGACCGACCAAAGTCAACGTGCGGGTGATCGCGGCGACAAATCGCAACCTCGAAGAAGAAGTCGCACTCGGTCGTTTCAGATCGGATCTCTTCTATCGCCTCAACATCTTTCCGATCCATCTGCCGGCGCTTCGCGAGCGCAAGCCGGACGTGCCGCTGTTAGCAACGCACTTCGCGATGGAGTTTGCGCGCCGGATGGGCAAACCTGTGCGCGGGATCGAAGCGAATGCGATGACGCGATTGACGACGTACGAGTGGCCGGGCAATGTGCGCGAGCTTGCCAACGTGCTCGAACGCGCGGTGATTCTTTGCGACGGTCCGACGATTCTCGAGGCGCACCTCGGCATGATCGGCCGCGACCGGCGCGACGGCGGTGCGTTTCCGACCCTCGAAGAGGTCGAGCGGCAGCACATCATCCGCGCGCTCGCCGAGACCGGTGGGGTGCTGGCCGGTCCGCAGGGCGCCGCGAAACTGTTGGGCATGCGTCGATCGACGGTGTGGTCCCGAATGAAAAAGCTCGGGATCCAGCCCGTTCACGAATAAGAGGTCCGGCCCGGGGCCGCGGCCCTCCGCTTGGCTCAGGCCTTGGCTCAGGGCTCGGCCCCGGGCTTGGCTCAGGGCTGAGCCCAGGGCTTCGCCCAGGGCTCAGCGCAGGGCATTGCTGATATTTCGGTACGATTGCGGATATTCACACACTACGGCGTTCGCATCGTTCGAGAATTTCTCCCGCCTGCCTTCGTTCCAATTAGTTGATCCCACGCCGCTTGTCGGCTTGATCTACGGGCAACGTGCCGACTGGTACACGCATCGCTCTCCCGTTTGCCGTGCTGCGCTCCTTGACCTGAATCAGGCGAGGTAAGCCGGCACGAAAGCGAGAAGAGCCCATGTTCACTCGACGGCAAGCGATCCGGTGGGCCGAGTTGTGGCTGTCATGTTGGAACGAAGGCGACTACGAAACGCTGCTCGCCCTCTATCGCGACACGACACGGTTCGGCGAGCGATCTGACGAATCGGGTCTCTCCCAGGACAACAAGATCGCGGCGCTCAAGCGCCACTGGGCCGCCGTGCCCTTTGGCATCCATTCCGTTCGCGGCGAGCTGGAGCGAGTGGCATGGGATCCCGAAACGCGCGAACTCACGATCGTCTACGCCACCGATCTCGGTGCCATCCGCCTGTATGGCTGCGACCTGGTCACGCTCGATATCGAGGGTCGCGTCGTGCTCGGCGAACCGTGCGTCGGCTGCGTTGTAGATGAACCGGCACGCGAGGATCACGCGCTCGTTCACGCGATCAGATTTGCAGAAGGAGGACGGTGATGCGATTCACGGCAGCAAGGCGGCTGGCTCGGGGTCTCTTGATCGGAGCCAGTCTGACGGGCGTCGTGCTGATGACGAGCGGCACGGCAGCAGAGACAGTGACCCCGCTCGAGACGACGCGCTCGCTGCGGCGTGCGCTCGAACGTCTGCCGTACTACGGCGTGTTCGATTACCTGACGTTCGGGGTCGATCGCGGCGTCGTGACGCTCAACGGCTACGTCTACAACGGCAGCCTGCGCGTCGCCGCGGAGACGGCGGCCAAGCGGACGTCGGGTGTCGATGAAGTAGCCAATCGTCTCGAGGTGTTGCCCTCGTCACCTGAGGACGATCGGATCCGATGGGCGACGTTCTATCGCATCTACACCGATGCGTTCCTGTCGCGGTACGCCTCGGGCGGTGAGATGGCGGCACGCCGCGAACTCTACGAGGCGCGACGCTGGGGCGGGCTCTACCAACCGCTCGGCCTGTACTCAATTCACATTGTCGTGCGTCACGGGCAGACGACGCTGTACGGCGTGGTTGACAACGACGCAGACCGGCAGATTGCGGAAGTGAGGGCGCGAGAAGTGTTCGGCGTCTTCGGAGTCGACAACGAAATCGTCGTGGCCAAGAAGGTCGCGAAGAAGTAGCGCTGAGCGCGAGGGAGTAGTGAGATGTTGACGTTGAAATCGGCGAGGCGAGCGCTCTTGGTGGTCACCGCAATCGGGTTGTGCGGCGTCTCCGTCGCGGGCGCACCGGTACCATCGGCTCGCGCGACCGAAGCACTTGCACCCGAGCTGAGCGGCCTGGGGACGCTGCACGTGCCTGTCTCAACGGCGACGCCCAAGGCCCAGAAATTTTTTAACCAGGGCATGCGGCTGCTGTATGCGTTCAATCACGCTGAATCGATCCGCGCGTTCCGTGAGGCCGCGCGGCTCGATCCGTCGCTGGCGATGGCCTATTGGGGTCAGGCGCTGGCGCTCGGTCCTAATCTGAATGCGCCGATGACCCCCGACAACGGCCGCGCGGCGTACGCAGCGATCCAGGCCGCGCGTGCCGCGGCGCCGCGCGTCACTCCCCGCGAGCGGCTGCTGATCGAGGCACTGGCGTCTCGCTACGCGCCTGACGGCGCGGCCGAGCGGCCGGCACTGGATCGCGCGTATGCCGCAGCCATGCAGAAAGTCGCAGGGCAGTATCCTGACGACCCCGACATCCAGACGCTGTACGCCGATGCCGCGATGAACACGATGCCGTGGGACTACTGGCAGAAGGATGGCACCGCGAAACCGGCAACCGCGCGGATCCTCGATACGCTCGAGCGCACCATCGCGCGCTATCCCGATCATGCCGGGGCGCTGCACTATCACATTCACCTCATCGAAGCGTCGAACCATCCCGATCGCGCCGAGCGGAGTGCCGATCGATTGGGTTCATTGATGCCGGCAGCCGGACACATGGTCCACATGCCGGCGCACATCTACATTCGCGTTGGCCGATATGCGGACGCTGCCGCTGCGAATGAGCGGGCGATTCTCGCTGACGAGGACTATCTCGCGCAGTGTCAGGCGCAGGGTCTGTATCCGGTCAGCTATTACCCGCATAACCTGCACTTCCTGTGGGCGGCGGCCACATTCGAAGGCCGCGGTGAGGTCGCGGTTGACGCGGCTCGCAAGGTCGCGGCGAAGGTTCCACACCACCACGCAGGAGCGCTCTCGTGGACGGCCGACTTCCCGGTGACGCCGATGCTCGCCTATGCGCGCTTCGGTCGCTGGCAGGATGTGCTCACTGAGCCGAAGCCGCCTGCAAACCAGCCCTATGCAATCGGCATCTGGCATTACACACGCGGACTGGCGTTCGTCGCTCGTCGACAGCTCGATCGCGCAGGCGTGGAACTCGCCGCCATCAACGCCACGATGACGCACGAGGCGTTTGCAACGACGCTGAAGGATCTGCCACTGTTGACGAATCTGCAGATCGCCTCGCGCATTCTCTCGGGCGAGTTGAAGCTGCGCGGAGGCGATGCGAGCGCCGCGATTGCGCTGCTGCGCGAAGCGGTGACGATCGAAGACGGCATTCCGTACAGCGAGCCGCCAGTATGGCATCACCCGCCGCGTCAGATCCTTGGGGCGATGCTGCTCGAATCAGGCCGTGCCGCTGAGGCTGAAGCGGTGTATCGGGAGGACCTGCAGCGTTTCCGTGAGAACGGCTGGTCGCTGTTCGGATTGCGTGAGAGCCTGCGCGCACAGCGCCGTGGAGACGAAGCGGCCGATGTGCAGCGCCGATTCGAGCGTGCCTGGGCGCGAGCCGATGTGACGCTGACCTCGTCGCGGATCATGACCGACGACTGGTCTCGCCGAAGCGTCGTGGACGCGAAGGCGGACCGCGATGATTGGAATGTCACGTTGCCGACTGGCGTACGCCTGAACTACGTGGAGCGCGGCGATCCGCGCGGCACGTCGGTGATCCTGTTGCACGGCTACACCGATTCGCGACGTTCTTACGACCGCATCCTGCCTCTGCTGCCGTCGTCATTCCACGTGTTCGCGGTGACGCACCGTGGACATGGCGACTCGGGCAAGCCCGAAGCGGGCTATACGCCCGCGCACTTTGCCGCTGACCTCGCTGCGTTTCTCGACGCGATGCGAATCGAGTCGGCGGTGATCGTCGGTCACTCCATGGGATCGACCGTGGCCCAGCGGTTTGCGATCGACTATCCGACGCGCACGCGCGCGCTCGTGCTCGAAGGCGCGTTCTTCCCGTCGCCGCACAACGACGCGATTCGCGAGTTCTTTCAGACGGTCAATACCTTCAGAGATCCGATCGACCCGAGAGTGGTCCGCGAGTTTCAGCAGAGCACGCTCACCAGACCGGTGCCG
>DATCXH010000738.1:0-4831 GCA_036565925.1 Vicinamibacterales bacterium | reverse complement strand
AGCCAGGAGCCTACACGCTCGATTTCTACGTGAAGAACGGGCGTGGCTACGAAGGGCTGAAAAAGGCGCTGACGCTGAAGCCGAACGACATCATCGAACAGGTGAAAGCGTCGGGGCTGCGTGGCCGCGGCGGCGCCGGGTTCCCGACCGGCCTCAAATGGCAGTTCGTCCTCAAGGACACGCCCAAACCGAAGTACATCGCCTGCAATGCCGACGAGAGCGAGCCCGGCACGTTCAAGGATCACGTGCTCATGGAGCGCAACCCGCATCTCCTCATCGAGGGATGCGCGATCGGTTGCTACGCCATCGGCGCGAAGGTCGCCTACATCTATATCCGCGGCGAGTTCTACCACGTGCAGGAGACGCTCGAGCGCGCGATCGAGGAAGCGTACAAGGCAGGTTTTCTCGGCAAGAACATCCTCGGCAGCGGTTTCGACTGCGACGTCTACGTGCATCGCGGTGCGGGCGCCTACGAAGCCGGTGAAGAGACGGCGCTGATCGAATCGCTCGAAGGCAAGCGCGCGCAGCCGCGCATCAAGCCGCCGTTCCCTGCTGTGGCCGGTCTCTATCAGTGCCCGACCGCAGTGAACAACGTTGAAACCCTCTGCAACGTGCCGCTCATCGTCCTCAACGGGCCGGAGTGGTTTGCCGGACTCGGGCCTGAGAAGAACGGCGGCCCGAAGCTGTTCTGCATCAGCGGCCACGTGAAGCGACCGGGCGTGTACGAAGCGTCCATGCACACCACGCTGCGCGATCTGATCTACGGCGACGAGTACGCACAGGGCATGAAGGACGGCCGCAAGTTCAAGGCGATCATCCCTGGCGGGTCGTCGGTGCCGATCCTGCTCGACAAACATCTCGATACGCCGGCCAGCTTCGACGCCATTCAGAAGGCCGGCTCGCTACTCGGTTCGGCCGGTCTGATCGTCATGGACGATTCAGTCTGCATGGTGTGGCTGGCGATGAACCTGCTGCACTTCTATCGTCACGAGTCGTGCGGCAAGTGCACGCCGTGCCGCGAAGGTGGCGACTGGCTCTACAAGCTCCTGCAGCGTGTCGAGCGCGGCGAAGGCCAGATGAAGGACATTGACCTGCTCTACGGCGTCGCCAACAACATCGTTGGCAAGACGCTGTGTGCGTTCGGCGACGCGGCGGCCACGCCGGTGTTGACGACGATCAATCTGTTCAGAGACGAATTCGAAGCCCACGTGCGTGAAGGTCGATGCACGCTGCCGGCGCCCTGGCGCGCCCGTCACGCGGTGATGGCGGCGCACTGATGGAACCCTTCATTCGGCCCGTCGTCATCGGCGCGATGATCTTCATCGTCTTCAACGCGCTAATCATCGCGTCGGCGATCCTGGTACTCGCCGAGCGCAAGATCATGGGCTTCATGCAGCAGCGCTACGGTCCGTATCTGGTCGGGCCGCACGGCATGCTGCAGCCGATCGCCGACATTCTCAAGCTGGTGTTCAAGGAGGAGCTGCGCCCGAAGGGGGCAGACAAGTGGCTCTTCACGCTGGCGCCGGTCTTGTCGGTCGTCACCGCGTTCGTGGCGTTTGCTCCGGTCCCATTCGGTGCCGAGACGACGCTGTTTGGACTCCTCGACGAGCCGATCAAGCTGGGCATCGCCGACATGAACGTCGCCGTGCTCGTCGTCTTCGCGGTGACGTCGATGGGTGTCTACGGCGTCGTGCTCGCCGGCTGGGCGTCGAACAGCAAGTACTCGCTGTTCGGTGGGCTGCGCGCCTCCGCGCAGATGATCAGCTACGAGCTCGCGTATGCGACCTCGCTCGCGGCGGTCGTCCTGCTTTCAGGCTCGCTGTCGCTGCGTGAAATGGTCGATTCTCAGGAGGGATTTTGGTACTTATTCGGCCGCCTTCCCGTGCCGCAGTGGTACCTCTTCCTGCAGCCGATTGGCTTCCTCATCTACGTGATTGCGGGTGTCGCCGAGACCAACCGCGCGCCGTTCGATTTTCCCGAAGCGGAACAGGAACTCGTCGCCGGCTACAACACCGAGTACAGCTCGGTGCGCTTCGCGCTGTTCCCGCAGGCTGAATACATCAACATGGTCACCATGTCGGCGGTGGCCACGAACCTGTATCTCGGAGGGTGGCACTTCCCGGGTGTGCCGGAGTCGCTCGGCTGGCTCGCGTTTCTGGTGAAGGTGGCTCTGTTCCTCTTCTTCTACATCTGGATGCGGTGGACGGTTCCCCGGTACCGCTACGACCAGCTGATGATGTTCGGGTGGAAGTATCTGTTCCCGGCGTCGGTGTTGAACCTGATCGTGACGGCGGCGCTGGTGCTCTATTTCAATGCCTGAAATCATCACCTTCTATCTGTTCGCCGCGCTGACTGTCGTGGCGTCTCTGCTGGTCATCGGGCAGCGCAACCCGATGTACAGCGTGATGCTGCTGATCGTGTCGTTCGGCGGGTTGTCGGGCCTCTACATCCAGCTCGATGCGCCATTTATCGCCGTCGCACAGATCATCATTTACGCCGGCGCCATCATGGTGCTCTTCCTCTTCGTCGTCATGTTGCTCAATGCGGCGAAGGAGGATGCTGCCGATTGGGACCGCTTGCATCCGCTGCGACAGCCCGGCGCCACGCGTTGGGGCACGCTGCTGGCAGGGCTGCTCATCGTGCAGTTGACGACTGCGCTGCTGGCGGTGCGCGACTTCAACACTCCCGTCGGCGCGCAGAGTGATGCGACGACGGTGAACTCCGTCCACGACATGGGACGGTCGATCTTCACGCGGCACACGTTCGCCTTCGAGGCGACGTCGATTCTGATTCTGGTGGCCATGGTCGGCGCCGTAGTACTGGCGCGCCGCGAGGGTGAACAGTGATTCCCCTGAGCCATTACCTGATTTTGTCGGCCACGCTGTTTGCGATCGGCGCGGCCGGCGTCTTCTTGCGGAAAAACCTGATCACGATCCTACTCTCGGTCGAGATCATGTTGAACGCCGTGAATCTGACGTTCGTCGCGTTCAGCCGCTTTGCCGGTGACCTCGACGGACAGATCATCACGCTATTCGTCATGACCGTTGCCGCGGCTGAGGCGGCTGTTGGTCTCGCGCTGGTGATCGCGCTGTTCCGCCACCGCGAGTCGTTGAATCCCGACGCCTTCACCTCGCTGAAGTGGTGACGTGAAGGTCAAAGGTCAAAAGTCAAAGGCCAAAGGCTAGAGCAGACGTGCTTGCGCTAATCCCACTACTGCCGCTTCTCGGGTTTGTCGTCAACGCGACGCTGGGACGACGGCTGCCAAAGAGCGTGTCCGGTGGCCTCGCCTCGCTGGTGATGCTGGCCTCGTTCGTCATTTCGGTGATGAGCGTGATGCAGATCGCCGGAAGACCCGTCGAGGAGCGAACCATCCAGGAGGTGCTCTATACCTGGATCGCCTCGGGCGACCTGAAGATCGACGTCGCCTTGCGCGTTGACACGCTGTCGGCCGTAATGATCCTGGTCGTCACCGGCATTGGCTCGCTGATTCACATCTACTCGACCGCCTACATGCACGACGAGACTGATAGCGAGTTCGCGCGCTACTTCTCGTATCTCAATCTGTTTGCGGCGTTCATGCTGGTGCTCGTGCTCGGCGCCAACTTCCCGCTGATGTTCGTCGGCTGGGAAGGTGTCGGCCTCTGCTCGTATCTGCTCATCGGCTTCTGGTTCAAGAAGAAGTCGGCCAACGACGCTGGCAAGAAGGCATTTATCGTCAACCGCATCGGCGACTTCGCATTCCTGCTCGGCATGTTTGCGCTGTTCGCGAAATTCGGCACACTCGACTTTCAGGAGATCGCCTCCGCTGTCGCACGGCTTCCTCCGGAGGCGACCTTCGGCATCCTCTCGGTGACGACGCTGCTGCTGTTCATCGGCGCCACTGGCAAGTCGGCGCAGATACCGCTCTACGTCTGGCTGCCGGACGCGATGGAAGGTCCCACTCCGGTCTCGGCCCTCATCCATGCCGCGACGATGGTGACGGCGGGCGTCTATATGATTGGCCGCAACGCGGTGCTCTTCGAGCACGCGCCGCAGACGATGATGATCGTTGCGGTGATTGGTGTGGCGACAGCGCTGATGGCTGGCACGATTGGCCTCGTGCAGAACGACATCAAGCGCGTGCTGGCGTATTCGACCGTGTCGCAGCTGGGCTACATGTTCCTGGCCATGGGCGTCGGGGCGTTCGGCGCCGGCATCTTTCATCTCTATACCCACGCGTTCTTCAAGGCGCTGCTCTTCCTCGGATCGGGTGCGGTGATTCACGCGCTTCACGGCGAGCAGGACATCCGGAACATGGGCGGCCTCAGGAAAGAGCTGCCGATCACGTTCTGGACGTTTGTGATCGGCGCGGTCGCGATTGCCGGCATCCCGCCGCTCGCCGGCTTCTTCAGCAAGGACGAAATCCTCTTTCAGACGTATGTCGAGGGTCATCAGATCTTGTGGGTGGTCGGCATGATCACCGCGCTGCTGACGGCCACCTACATGTTCCGCCTCGTGTTCCTCACGTTCTGGGGCGAGCGACGTCATGATGCGCCTGCGCCGGCGCCGGCGCACCCCGAGGAAGAGGAGCCCGCAGCAGCATCGCACGGACATGCGACAGCGAGCTCGCACCAACATGCGGCAGCCCCTTCGCACGGGCATGGATCCGGCTCGCACCTCCATGATGCCCCCCCTGCGATGGCGCTCGCGCTCATCGTGCTGGCGATCGGATCAGTCGCCGCCGGTTGGATTGGGATTCCGCACGTGCTCGGTGGAGGTAATCAATTGGAGGCCTGGCTCGAGCCGGCATTCTCCGCACCACGCGGGGCGGGAGCCGCCGCCGAGGGTGCCA
>DATCXH010000192.1:0-6907 GCA_036565925.1 Vicinamibacterales bacterium | reverse complement strand
TCCAGCACTTTTCTGGCGAGGGCCATGTCGATCGTCACGCTCGCACTCCATTCGCGACAGACGAGTCACGGGTCACGGCGTCGAGCCGCATCAGCTTGCGCAGGAGCGTTTCGAGCTTGTCGAGGCGCAGCGCGTTTGCCGCGTCACTTTTTGCCCGCGAGGGCTCTTCGTGAACTTCCATGAACACCGCGTCGACACCTGCCGCGACGCCGGCCGATGCCAGCGGCTCGATGTATTCCGCCAGACCCGCGGTGACGCCGTCTCCAGCGCCGGGCAACTGCAGGCTGTGCGTGACGTCGAAGACCACGGGATAGCCCAGTTCACGAAGCATCGGAAACGCGCGAACGTCCACGACCAGATTGTTGTAGCCGAAGCTCACGCCACGTTCGGTCACCAGAATCGATTCGTTGCCTTCTGCCGCGATCTTTGCGACCACATGTCGCATGTCGCGCGGTGCAAGGAACTGTCCCTTCTTGACGTTCACGACTTTGCCGGTGCGTGCCGCAGCGATCAGGAGATCGGTCTGACGCGAGAGGAACGCCGGAATCTGAATGACGTCGGCGACTTCGGCGACGCGCTCCGCCTGCGCCGGCTCGTGAATGTCGGTCAGGATCGGCAGGCCGGTACGCGCCTTCACGTCGGCCAGCGTGCGCAGTCCTGATTCGAGTCCCGGGCCTCGGAACGAGGTCCGCGAGGTCCGATTGGCTTTGTCGAAGGAGGCTTTGAACACCAGGGGAGTGTCGCAGTTGGCGGCAATCTCCTTGAGCGCCATGGCGAGGTCAACGGCGTGACCCGGACTCTCGATGACACACGGTCCCGCAATAAGGGCAATCGGATTGCTGCCGCCCACGGCAAACGAGCCGATCGAGACCGGTTTCACGCCCCTATTCTAGTCTTTAGGCTCTGGGTTATCGGCTCTGGGCTTTCAAAGGCCACGCCCGAAGCCCAAAGCCCGTGCAACTTCTTTTATCCAACGCGCACCTGTGACTCTTGCGCGCCGACGTGTTCCAGCTTGCCCGACTTGTGCCGATACGCTGCCTCGACGAAGCTGGCAAACAACGGATGCGGCTTAAGCGGTTTCGACTGGAACTCGGGGTGGAACTGCACGGCCACGAACCATGGATGCGAAGGCATCTCCGCGATCTCGACGAACTTGCCGTCTGGCGATCGTCCTGACACTCGCATGCCTTTGTCGGCCAGCTCTTTCTCGTACAGGCAGTTGAACTCGAAACGATGACGATGTCGCTCGGAGACGAGCGAGGTGCCGTAGATGCGTTCCGCGATCGAGCCTTTCGCCAGCTCGCATTCGTAACGTCCCAGACGCATGGTGCCGCCGAGGTCGTCTACGCCGAGCAGATCGCGCAGCTTGTAGATCACCTTGTGCGGGGCGTTCTCGTCCACCTCGGTCGAATCCGCGCCGTCGAGTCCGCACACGTTGCGGGCGAATTCCACGGTCGCCCACTGAAATCCGTAGCAGATTCCAAAGAAGGGCACGACGTGCTCGCGTGCGTATTCGGCGGCCTTCATCATGCCGCGCGTCCCGCGTGAACCGAACCCGCCCGGCACGAGGATGCCGTCCGCGCCGTCGAGCAGGGCAGTGCCGCCTTCGCGTTCGAGCGCTTCGGCCTCGACCCAGTTCAAACGCACCTTCAATCGATGCGCGAAGCCGCCGTGAAAGAGCGCTTCGTTGAGGCTCTTGTACGAATCCTCGTAGCCGGTGTATTTGCCGACGACATGAATCGTCAGCTCGTCGGTCGGATGTTTGATGCGATCGACGAGCTCTTCCCACGCCTCGGTACGAGCCTGCGTGAGCGGCAGCCCGAGCTGCTTCAGGACGATCTGGTCGAGCCCTTCGGCCTTCAGCACGAGCGGGACTTCGTAAATCGTGTCGACGTCCTTCGCCGTAATGACGGCTTCTTCGGGAACGTCGCAGAACAGGGCTATCTTGCGCTTGATATCGGCGTCGAGGAAGCGGTCGGTGCGGCAGAGGAGGACATCCGGCTGGATACCGATCGAGCGAAGGTCGCGCACGCTGTGCTGCGTGGGTTTGGTCTTCAACTCACCGGCGGTGCCGATGAACGGCACCAGCGTCAGGTGAATGTAGAGCGTGTTCTCGCGGCCGACGTCGAGGCGGAACTGTCTGATCGCCTCGAGGAACGGCATGCTCTCGATGTCGCCGACCGTGCCGCCGATCTCGACGAGCACGACGTCCACGTCGCGCGCTGCGAGGCGGATCGCTTCCTTGATCTCGTTGGTGATGTGCGGAATGACTTGTACCGTGCGACCGAGGTAATCGCCGCGGCGCTCTTTCTGGATGACCGACAGGTAGATCTTGCCGGTGGTCCAATTGCTGTTCCGCGTCGCCACCATGCTCGTGAAGCGCTCGTAGTGGCCCAGATCGAGATCCGTCTCGGCGCCATCGTCGGTGACGTAGACCTCGCCGTGCTGATACGGACTCATCGTTCCAGGATCGACGTTGATATATGGATCGAATTTCTGCAGGGCTACCTTGTAGCCGTGATCCTCGAGCAACCGGCCGATCGAGGCCGCGGCCAGGCCTTTGCCGAGAGAGGACACCACGCCGCCGGTCACGAACACATACTTCACAGGCCCATTGGACTCCCTTCGATCGCTCCCTTCGGCTCGCGCGTTGCGCTCGCTCAGGGCAGGCAGGGTGGGCCGTCCGTCAGGTCGCTGGCTCATGCCACCTCACACGCGCGCCGACGCCGACACCCGCCGGCGGACGCGCTCCAAGTCATCCGGAGTATCCACTTCAACTGATTCGAACCGGGTCTCCACTGCGCGAATCTGATAACCGTGTTCGAGCGCGCGGAGTTGCTCGAGCGATTCGGCCCGCTCGAGCGGCGTCTGCGACAGTGCTGCAAACGACAGCAGGAAGTCGCGACGAAACGCGTAGAGGCCGATGTGCTTGAAGCACACGGAATCCTCACGGCAAAAGGGAATCTTCGATCGCGAAAAATACAGCGCGTTGCCGCGGCGATCGACCACGACCTTCACGACATTGGGATTGTCTTCATCCGCGGGATCGGAGATCGCCTGGCGGAGTGTTGACATCTGGACCGTGTCGTCATCGACGAATGGCGCGACGACTTCGGCAATCATCTCGGGCTCGATGAGCGGCAGATCGGCCTGCACGTTGACGACGATGTCGCAGCGCAAATCGCGCGCGGTTTCAGCTACGCGATCGGTGCCGGTGCGGTGTCCGGGCTGCGTGAGACGGACGACCCCGCCAAATGATTCCACTGCGTTCGCGATCCGCTCGTCATCGGTCGCCACGACGACCGCATCGATCCCAGTGGCGGCCGCAGCACGACGGTAGACGTGTTCGACCATCGGTCGGCCAACGATGTCGGCGAGAACTTTTCCGGGGAGACGCGACGAATCGTAACGGGCGGGGATGACGGCGACGGTGTGCTGTGCTGACGTTCTCAGGAATGGATTCGGGAACGTTACAGGGGGCACGGCGAATCATAGCACAGCCCTGTTGCTGATTAGTGGTTGGTCGTTGGTGGTTTGCGGCGTTTTCCACCAACCACTAACCACCAACCACCTTCCAGCCGAGATGCTAAGATGAGTTGTTCCGCGTCATGACCTGGAAGCTCTATGCCATCGTGTCGGCCGGGGCATTCGTCGCGACATATTTGATGTCGACGCCGAAGACCGAGGTCGCGACCACCAGGCCATCCGCCGTCGCGCCGAAATCAGCGCGCGAGCAGGCCGCGGAGACCGAAATCGAAGCGCTTGCGGATAGTCTGCACATAAGCCTTAAATCGGAAGCGGTCTATCGCACGCCGGGCCGCGATCTCTTTCGGTTCCAGGCCCCGGTTCAGAAGCCACCAGCGTTTGTTCCACCGCCCGTCGTCGCCAGCGCGCCAGTTCCCGTTACGCCGCCGCTTCCCATATTGAGTCTGTCCGGAGTGGCCAGCGATGTCGTCGACGGAAAGCCGCAGCGTTCGGCTGTGGTGAGCTTGCCGAATGGCGTCCTGATCGTGCGCGAAGGAGAGTCCGTCGCCGGACTCTACACGGTGATGACGATCGGAGAAGACTCGATCGAACTCGAGTCGACCGGCGACCATTCACGTCGCACGCTTCGTCTCGGTCGGTAATCCTCAAATCGCCTCAGAGTCGCACGAGCCGTACGTCGCGGACGGCCTTCTGCTGCCTGAGCTCGTCCAACACGTTATCGGGGATCGGTGTCGGTTCGTCGACCGTGACGATGCCCATCGCGCGATCGCCGTCTCGGCCCAATGCGAACTGCGCGATGTTGATCTGATGCTTGCCGAGCACTGTGCCGACTGCGCCAATGACCCCAGGCTGATCGGTGTTGCAGGTCACGATCATCGTGCCTTCGAGGTGCGCTTCCACGGTGATACCGTCAATCAGCACGAGCCGGGGCGTTGCGTGTTCAAATACCGCGCCCTCGACCCAGCGCTCACCCTGGCTGCTCCGCAGCCGCACTGAGATCAAGCCGGTGTAGTTGCGCGTCCGCGTGCTGTGCGACTCGACGACCTCGATGCCGCGTTCGGCTGCAACACCTGCGGCGTTCACGACGGTGATACCGGTGGACAGCAGCGGTTTGAAGACACCTGTCAGAACTGCATTCCTGATGATCGCCGTCTTGCTCTGCGCGAGCTCTCCGTAATACCGAATGCTGACCGAGGTGATGCGCTGGTCGTTCATCTGGGCGATGAACGTGCCCAGTCGTTCGCCCAAATCCACGTAGGGCTGCAGCCGTTTGAACTCCTCAGGCGGGAGCGAGGGAAAATTCACGGCATTGCGAATCACGCCGCTCTTGAGGAAATCTCGCAAGGCTTCGGCTGTTTCTTCGCCAACCAGCTCCTGACCCTCTCGGGTCGAGGCGGCAATGTGCGGCGAGGCGACAACCTGCGGCAGCTTCTGCAGCCGCTGGTCCACGGTCGGTTCTTTCTCGAACACATCGAGGCCGGCACCGGCGATTCGCCCCGATTCGATCGCATCTGCCAATGCCTGCTCGTCGACGAGATCGCCGCGCGCGGTGTTGATGATGCGAAGACCTTTTTTGGCCTTTGCAAGCCTCTCGGCGTTCACCAACTTCCGCGTCTGCGCGTTCGAGGGCATGTGGAGCGAGACGTAGTCGGCACGTGCGAACAGTTCGTCGATCGAAACGAGCTGAACGCCAAGGTCAGAGGCGATTTTTTCGGAGATGAACGGGTCGTGCGCGATCACCCGCATGCCGAACGCAGACGCGCGGCGGGCCACCTCCTGGCCGATGCGTCCGAGACCAGCGAGGCCGAGCACCTTGTCTCGGACTTCTTCGCCGAGAAACTTCTTCTTCTCCCATTTGCCCTGTTTCATTGCGGCATCTGCCGCCGGCAGGTGTCGGGCGAGTGCCAGGACAAATCCCATCGCCAGTTCAGCGACGCTCACGCTGTTGGCGCCGGGCGCGTTCATGACGAGGATGCCGCGAGCGCTGGCGGCGGTGACGTCGACGTTGTCGACACCGGTGCCCGCTCGCGCGATGGCGCGCAACTGTGGCGCCGCGTTGATCAATGTCGCAGTGACTTTTGTCGCGCTGCGAACGACGAGCGCGTCGGCGGTCTTGAGATCGTCAGCGAGCGCTTCGGGCGTGCGGCCCGATCGTGCATCAACATCCCAACCTTCGGCGCGCAGGAGATCGATGGAGGAGGAGGGCAGATCGTCGGCGACAACTATTCTCACAGAATCGCAGTTTATACTTGTCGGCTGGTGCGCGCCGAGTTTCCACCTTTAGGTACTGCGATATCCATTAACAGTAGCGACGAGCATGTAACGGTCGCACAACGATGGTGCAAACCGCTAAAACGCTCGTGATCGCGCGTGCAACAGACGGGTTGGGACGAGCTTTTCAACAGGCTTTCCACAAAAACTGTGGAGAACTCGAACGCTCGATCGAGGGACATTGCCCTAACGCACATCTTATGAGGCTTCAATGAATCGCAAAGTGACAGTGGTAGGCGGCGCAGGCAACGTCGGTATGACGGTAGCCCGTGCCATTGCGGAGAAGGAGCTTGCCGACGTCGTCATCATCGACCTCGCGGAGCAGAAGGCGGCCGGCATCGCGCTGGACATCTACGAGACGTGCCCGATCATCGGATCGGACTCACGCCTGATTGGCGGCGGCGATTGGGGAGCAGCCGCCGGCTCCGACATCGTCGTGATCACTTCCGGCAAGCCGCGCAAGCCTGGCATGAGCCGCGATGATCTCGTGCGCGACAACTTCGAGATCATGAAGAGCATTGCGCCGAATCTCGTGCAGCACTGTCCCAACGCGATCGTCGTGCCGGTTGCCAATCCGCTCGACGCGATGTCGCAGGCGCTCTTCCGGCTGACCAAGTTCCCACGCGAGCGCATCATCGGCATGGCCGGCGTGCTCGACTCGGCGCGGATGAGTACGTTCGTCGCAATGGAGTTGAAGGTGTCGGTCGAGAACGTCCATTCGTTCGTCCTTGGCGGACACGGGGACACGATGGTGCCGCTGCCGCGCTACTCCACGGTCGCCGGTATTCCGTTGACCGAGCTGCTGTCCAAGGAGCGGATCGACGCGATCGCCAAGCGCACGGCTGACGGCGGCGCTGAGATCACCAAACTCGTTGGCACGAGCGCGTGGTACGCGCCCGGTCAGGCCGCGGCTGAAATGTGCGAAGCGATTCTCAAGGACAAGAAGAAAATCCTGCCATGCTCGGTGTACCTGCAGGGTGAGTACGGTATTCGCGACCTGTTCGTCGGCGTGCCGGTGAAGCTGGGCGCGCGCGGTGTCGAGCAGATCATCGAAATCAAATTGACGGCAGAAGAGGACGCTGCGCTGAAGAAGTCCGCAGCGGCGGTCAAAGAGCTGACCGACGTGATCGGGGTGTAAGGCAAAGGCGGG
>DATCXH010000381.1:0-12041 GCA_036565925.1 Vicinamibacterales bacterium | reverse complement strand
GGACGAAATCACGAGAGACTATCAGCAGATTCGCGACTCAGTGATTGCCGATCCGTTCAAGCCGTACACGAACGAGGAGTTCGACGCCGCGTTTGCGGAGCTTCTCGCGTTCGCGAGAACGCGCCCAGGATTCGTCACGTCGCAAGTACGGCAAAACCGATAGGCGCTGACGATTGTCGGGGCGACGGGCGCTTCGCCTTGTCGGTGCAATCGGACTGACGCACGTCGGTGCAAGGGTGCTATCGCTTGTCGGTGCGAGGGGACTGTCGTGTGTCGGTGCAACGGGCGCTTCGCCTTGTCGGTGCAAGGAACTGACGATTGTCGGTGCTAAGGTGGCTTCGCCTCGTCGGTGCAAGGAGCTGACGATTGTCGGTGCAAAGCTCGCTGGCGCCTGTCGGTGCAATTGAACTATCGCTTGTCGGTGCAATCGGACTGACGCTTGTCGGTGCGAGCCCCCTGACGCTTGTCGGTGCAATTGTTCTGACGCATGTCGGTGCGAGTAGGGGCGACACGCAGCTTCATGCCAAATGAACCGAAGGCAGCTTCAAAGCCGGGGTGCTCCGCTCCCCGTACCACATGTGCAGTTCGTCTCCCTCGATCGCCGCATCCGCCAGCGCCATGTCTCTGCGGTTGTTCACGACGACAAGCGGCCACGGCTCAGTGGTCGTTTCGGAGAGAATGTCTTGAACTCGAGACATCAACTGGACAACCGCCGATAACACCCGTTCTCGTTCCGATCCAACACACGCGTTCTCGAACCATCCTTCGTCCAGGAATCGATAGCTGACGCTGAACCCAAGTGCGGTCACCCATTCACCTTCGGCCTTGGATGCAGCAGTCCCCTCGATGTTGTCCAACTCATGTTCCAACCACACTCGATCACCGACGTGTCGCGTAACACACAACCCCGGGACGAATGATTCCATCGCTCGCGCAACCAGATCCAAGAGCTCAAGGAGATCTGCCGACATCGAATAAACACGCCTGGCTAACTAGTATTGGCCGACCGGCCATATCGCGCCGACGTACAGTCGCGGCCGCGATGCGGGCATGGTGTCGGGGCGCACTCGGCAACGACGGCATGCTCACACGGCCTGGGCCACGCGAGCATGCCCACGTCGGCACTCGCACCGACAGGCCTCAGTCCCGTTGCACCGACAAACGTCAGACGTATTGCACCGACAAACGTCAGAGGGCTCGCACCGACATGCGTTAGAACAATTGCACCGACAAACGATCGTCTGATTGCACCGACCCGCACCGATGCAATCGACCGGGCGCTTATAATGCCTCCCTATGAGACGCCTCCAGCCCGGTCGTGCCGTTGCCGTCTGTATCGCGCTGCTCGCCTGCGTGCAGCTCACGTCAGCGCAATACCTGAAGCATCCGGATCCCCGGATCCCTCGCACGGCCGACGGCAAACCCAATCTCGAGGCGCCTGCACCGCGGCTTCCCGATGGTAAGCCCGATTTCAATGGCATCTGGAACGCCGCGGACGGTCGATTCCTGACCAACATCGCGCGACGCGCCGGCTTCGATGCGCCGTTCACGCCCTCGGGCGCCGCGCTCTTCAAGGAGCGACAGGAGAACGAAGGACGCGATCGCCCCGCCGGCCGCTGTCTGCCGCACACCGTTCCGACGGCCATGATGGTGCCGAACTATCCATGGAAGGTCGTGCAGACACCGAACCTCATGGTCGTGCTGTTCGAGAACTTCACGCAGTGGCGTCAGATCTTCACCGACGGACGCGACTTCCCCGCCGAGCGTGCGCCGACCTGGTTCGGCTATTCGATCGGCAAGTGGGACGGCGACACCTTCGTCGTCAACGTGACCGGCTTCAACGACAAAGGCTGGCTCGACGATGGCGGCCATCCGCGCAGCGAAGCGATGCACGTCACCGAGCGGTGGCGTCGCCGCGACTTCGGTCACATGGACATCGAGTTCACATTCGACGATTCGAAGATGTACACCAAGCCGTGGACGGTGACGATACCGTTCGTGCTGCTGCCCGATACGGACATCATCGAGAACGTCTGCGAGAATGAGAAAGATGTTCAGCACATCTTTTTCGACGGGACGAAACCGAAGTAGCGCCTTCCTCTTCGCTGTCCTGCTGCTGTGCGCGCCGCTGCGCGCACAGGACACCACGCGCGACCCCGACCGTTTGTACGCCGATCGCGAGCATCTGCAGAGCGCGATGGACTCAGCGGCAATCTGGGAGTCCCGCCTCAAGAGCAATCCCAAAGATTTCGAGTCTGCCTGGAAACTGTCTCGCGCCTGCTACTGGCTCGGCGGACACGTGGCCGAGGACGGTCGTCGCACGCAGTACGAGCGTGGCATCGAAGCCGGACGTCAGGCGTCAGCGCTGCAGTCCAATCAGCCTGAGGGTTACTTCTGGATGGCGGCCAACATGGGAGCCATGGCCGAGTCGTTCGGATTGCGTCAGGGCATCAAGTACCGCGGCGCGGTCAAGCAGGCGCTCGAAAAGGTGTTGATGCTCGACCCGGACTTCCAGCAGGGCTCCGCTGACCGCGCACTCGGGCGATGGTATCTGAAGGTGCCACGGCTGTTTGGCGGCAGCAAGGATCAGTCGGTCGAACACTTGAAGAAATCGCTCACCTACGATCCGGAAAGCACGGCGTCGCATTACTTCCTCGCCGAAACGTATCTCGAAATGGACCGTAAGAACGATGCGCGTCAGGAAGCGCAAAAGGTCCTGGACCTGCCAATCAATCCGAACTGGGCGCCCGAAGATCGCGAGTTCAAGCTGAAGGCCAAGACCCTCCTCGAAAAACTTCGCTAGCGGTATAGTTCCCGCCTACGAGGTAACGACATGACTCGACTGATGCGCGCGCTGGCGCTTGCCGGCATCGCCATGATTCTGCTGCCGGCCACGATCGGCTCTCAGGGCCAGCTCAATCCGAAGGCCGTTGAATTCATCAAGGCTGCGGACATCAAGTGGGTCCGCAACGCCGCAGGCACGCAGGAAACCGCCACGCTGTTCGGCGACCCCTCGAAGCCGGGCATGTACGTGCAGCGACTGCGGTGGCTTCCCGGCAACATGAGTCGGCCGCACTTCCATCCCAACGATCGCTTCTTCGTGGTGATCGAGGGAACGTGGTGGCTTGGCACGGGTGAGAAGTTCGACCCGAATAGCACGGTCCCTGCGCCCGCGGGAACGTTCGTCGTACACCATGCCGGCGAGGTTCACTACGACGGCGCCAAGGACGCGCCCGTGGTGATTCAGGTGATGGGCATGGGGCCGAACACCTCGACGCCAGCCGAGAAAAAATAGTCAGTGGTTAGTGGCTAGAGGCAGACAAGCGTGATCAGGAACAACCACCAACCACGAACCACCAACCAGCAGCCCTTGACGCGGCGTACGGATGGGCGCTACCTTCACTGAGAAATCGCGAAATTTGGGCCTAATACTAAAGGATTAGCTCCCGATGTACGCTGCGCACGCAGGCACGCTTCCGACGACCAGCGATCAGACGTTCCTTCAGCGTCTCAACACGCAGTGGCATGAGCGCGCGCTGCAAGGCTTCATGGCGGTCGTGCTGGCTCACTGGGCCGAGCACCTGCTGCAGGCGTTTCAGATCTACGCGCTCGGCTGGCCCGTGCCCGAGGCGCTTGGCGCGCTTGGTTACTTCTTTCCTTACCTCGTGAGATCCGAGATGCTGCACTACGGCTACGCGGTCGTGATGCTCATCGGATTATGGACACTCCGCGCGGGCTTCACGGGCGAAGCCGATCGGAAGTGGTGGACCATCGCACTCTCGATTCAGTTCTTCCACCACATCGAGCACTTCCTGCTGCAGAGTCAGTACCTGCTCGGCCACAATCTGCTTGGCCGGCCGGTTCCGACGAGCATCCTGCAGCTGTGGGTACCGCGCGTCGAGCTGCACTTGTTCTACAACACGATCGTCTTCATCCCGATGATGGTCGCGATGTATTACCACATGTTCCCGCCGTCGGCCGCGGTCCGGCCACAGCAGTGCACGTGCGCGTGGCACCGCGGGCTCAGCGCCGCGTCCTGACGGCTGCCGTCATCCTCGCCTGCAGCCTCGCCGCGGCATGCGCGGCCCCTGGTTGTGATGTCCACTGGGATCGCGAGCGCGAATCCCATGACGCGGTCAACGTCTCCTGGACGCTCGACCCGTCACCGCCGTTCGCCAGCACACCGCTCGTGGTTCGCCTGACGCTTCGCGATCGCGAGCAGAAGCCGATCACCGGTGCGCGGCTGCAGTTGGAAGGACTGATGTCGCATCCGGGTATGGCGCCACTGACGGCCGCCGTGACCGAGCGCGGCAACGGCGAGTACGAGGCGCCGCTGCAGTTCACGATGGCTGGCGACTGGGTCCTGATCATCACCGGTGAGCTGCCGGACGGCAGTCAGATTAAGAAACAGATCGAGATCAACGGCGTTCGCCAACAATGAGCGCTCTCGTCACAGCGATACGCAATCGACTGCTGGAGATCGGCACGTGAACGTGCTGGTGTGGCCGGTTGTCGGTGCGTTCTTACGATGGCGGCATGCGCGACTGGCCCTGCAACTCGTGCTGCTGATCGTGGCCGTCGCGGTCGTGCTGCACGGCCTCTTCGGTCCGCAACTCGCGCCGCGCAATCTCGCGACGGTCGTCACGTCCATCCATTGGCGCGGATTCCTCATTCTCGCCATCGTGGCCGTCGGCAATCTCTTCTGCACCGGGTGCCCCATGGTGCTCGCGCGCGATGTGAGCCGGCGCATCGTGCATCCCGCGCTTCGCTGGCCACGTTGGCTGCGCGGTAAATGGCTCGGCCTGGCACTGCTCGTCTTCGTCTTGTTTTCATACGAACTCTTCGATCTGTGGTCGCAACCACGCGCGACAGCCTGGCTCGTACTCGGCTACTTCGGCCTCGCCATCGTCATCGACTCGATCTTCAAGGGCGCCTCGTTCTGCAAGCACCTCTGCCCGATCGGTCAGTTCAATTTCGTGGCCTCGACGATGTCGCCGACCGAGCTGCGGATCATCGAACGCGAGACATGTCGAACGTGCCGAACGAGCGATTGCATCAAGGGTCGCTATAGTCCGGCTGGCCCGGCAGACCACGAAGGTCCGGCTAAAGCCGGACACTACGTACCCATTCAGCGCGGCTGCGAGCTGGGGCTATTTCTGCCGATCAAGGTCGGCAACCTCGATTGCACGATGTGCCTCGACTGCGTGCACGCCTGCCCGCACGACAACATCGCACTCGCGACACGGACGCCGGGAGCCGAACTGCTCGAGCGCGGTCGACGGTCAGGTATCGGCCGGCTGGCTCAGCGTGCCGATCTCGCCGCACTGGCAGTGGTGTTCACGTTTGCCGCGCTGGTAAGCGCCTTCTCTATGACGAGTCCCGCCTACCTCCTCGAGCAGCGGCTCGCGACGGCGATCGGCACACACACGGAGTGGCCGGTCCTGGCGATCGTCTTCCTTGGTGGTCTGCTGATCGCGCCTGCGCTGCTGCTGTGCGGCGCGGGCACCATCACTCGCCTGTTAGCGGGCAATCGCGAACCGCTACGTGCCACGGTGCTCGCCTACTCGTATGCACTCATTCCGATCGGGTTGGGCATCTGGGTGGCGCACTACGGCTTCCACCTGCTGACTGGCGCACTGACGATCGTTCCCGTCGTGCAGAGCGCGACGGTTGACGCGTTCGGTCACGCGTTTCTTGGCGGTCCCTTCTGGGGCTGGGTCGGGCTGCAACCAGGGAGCGTGTTTCCGATTCAGCTCGGATGTGTGGTGCTCGGCGCCGCCGGATCGATGGCAATGGCGCAGGCGATCTCAGAGCGGGATCAGCCGTCCAAGCCGATGCTCGCATCGGCACCGTGGGTCGTGGTCATCCTGCTGCTGACCACGGCAGCGCTGTGGATCCTGTCGCAGCCGATGGAAATGCGCGCGGTGAGATTTCTCGGATGAATGTCAGGACGCGCGCACTCGCCGTTGCTATCGCCGTTCTGATCGCGCAGCGCACCTCGCTCGCGCACTCGGGTCCCCCGTTTCCGATCGTGACCGATGCGATGCGCGGACCGTACACGATCTCGATCTGGACGGATCCAGACGCGACCGACAACCGAACCCCGGCCGGCCAGTTTTGGATCGTGATCGCCTCATCGACCAAAGGCGCGACGTTGCCGGCCGACACGCGTGCGACGGTTTCGGTGCGGCCATCCGCGCCGTCCTCTCCATCACAGGCTGCGCTGACGTCCACCCGTACCGAACCCGTGCGAGGCGACGTCACCAATCAGTTCGGCGCGGTGCTCATGGATCACGAGGGCCCCTACGAGGTTCGAGTGGACGTTGATGGTCCCCTCGGCCGCGCCACGATCGACTCACGTGTCGACGCGACCTACGATCTGCGGCCGGCGCCGTACATGATCGCGTGGTATCTGTTCCCGTTTGTGCTGGTCGGATTCCTGTGGACGCGACTGCTCCTTCGGCGCCGAACACTCCGGCGTGAACGCTGATAGAGTCCACCTACAGTGACTGCCCCCCGCACCCCCGGGCGATCGCCGACCACTGCGCTGTTGCTTGGCCTGATCATCACGCTGGCCACCGTCGTCGCGTACTCGTGGTACATCTCGGGACACATCTCAGGTCTACGCCGTCTGCAGACCGAGCTGACCGATCGCAACCGTCGCGACTCGCTTCAGTTGCTGCGCATTCAGAACGATTTGAACCAGCTCGGGCTGGCGATGCGCGACATGCTCGACGGCGGCGAGCCGTACCCGCTCACCGCGTGGTCGTCGCAGTTCGATCGCATCCGTACCGATCTAGACGAGGCGCTGAAGGTACAGGGAGAGGTCGCGTTCGCCCGTCAGACACCGGAGCAGCGGCTGTATCTCGCCAGCCAGGTCGCACAATTCTGGGATGCCGCACATCGGATCTTCGAGCTCGCGAGTACTGGCCAGGAAGATGAAGCGCGCGCGCAGATCAGACTCTCGTTGCAGGAACGGCAGGCGGCGCTGAGCACGGCGGTGGCTCGATTGCTCGTTCAGAACAACGCCAGCGAGGAACAGACCGCGCAGCAGGTACAGGACATCTACAGCCGCGTCCAGCGCCAGGTCTATTGGTTTCTCGCCGCAACCTTGGCAGCGATCGTCGCGACGAGCTTGTATCTCATTCACTCGAATCGCCGGCTGTTCGCGCAACTCGCCGCCCTTTCCGACGAGCGGCGTGATCTCGCGCAGCGGCTCATCGCCACACGCGAGTCCACGCTTCGCGAGATCTCACGTGAGCTGCACGACGAGTTCGGTCAGATCCTGACCGCGATTGGATCGATGCTGAGCCGAGCTGGCAAGCACGCGCCGGAAGGATCGGAACTGCGGGCCGACTTGCGTGAGATTCGTGAGATCGCGCAAGCGGCGCTCGATAACGTGCGTGGACTCTCGCAGACCCTGCACCCGTCGATCCTCGAGGAGCTCGGGCTCGAAAGCACCGTTGACTGGTATCTCTCGACGGTCAAGAAGCAGTTGGGCGTAGACGTCACCTACGAGCGTGCCGGCACCGCAGTGCCAATCGACGCCACGATCGGTATTCATGTCTACCGCGTGCTGCAGGAGGCGCTGAGCAACGTCGCACGGCACTCCGGAACGGACCGCGCGATCGTACGACTACACGTCGAACCCGAAGTCCTGACCCTCGAAGTCCAGGACCACGGACGCGGCCTGGTCGTTGACAGCCCGCCTGCGTCGGGAAGCGTCGGCATGGCAGGCCGTGGCCTCGGCCTGGTGGCCATGCGGGAGCGTGCCGAGCTCGTCAACGGAACGATCGAACTCCTCTCGCCATCGGGCGGGGGGACCCTGGTCCGATTGAAGGTACCATTGTCCACAGACGCCGAAGCCTCCGCTCTACGAGAGACCCACGTGGAGCGCACGCTTTAGCGTTCGCCTTCACGCGAGCATGAGCGACAAAATCACCGTCCTTCTGGTTGATGATCACGCCCTGGTGCGGCGTGGCTTCCGGCGTCTGCTTGAAGACGACACGACCATCGAGGTCGTCGGCGAAGGGAGCAACGGTGAGGAAGCTATCCGGCTGACGACAGAGCTGAAGCCACAGGTGATCGTGATGGATGCGGCGATGCCCGGCACCGGGGGCCTGGAGGCGACACGGAAGATTCTCGCCAGGCATCCGAAGGCCGCGATCATCATGTTGAGCATGCACTCCGAGGAGACGCTGGTCCGCCAGGCGCTCAATGCGGGAGCACGCGGCTATGTCCTGAAGAATGCGCTCGAGCTCGATCTTGCCGCCGCGGTGAAACGCGTGGCCAGCGGCGAACAGGTGATCGATCCCGCGCTGGTCAAGCCCGAACCGCTTCCCGGTGAGCGCAATCGACGTCTGACACCGCGCGAGCTCGAGGTCCTGCAACTGATCTGCGATGGCCTCTCGAACAAGGAAATCGCCGTGAAGCTGGATCTGAGCGCCAACACCGTGGCCGTCCATCGCGCGAACATCATGAACACGCTTGGCGTGCACAAGACCGCGGAGCTCGTCGTCTACGCGCTTCAGAACGGGCTCGTCAATCCTCTGTGAGACGACGCGAGTTTCTTGAACGGTGCGGGGCGGGCGCAGTGCTTTCTGCCCTTCCGTTCGACCTCTTCGCACAGTCGCCCACACCGATCGGCTTTCAATTGCTTGACGTCACGGGCACCGCCGGCCTGCAGTTCCGACACAACAGCGGCGCCTACGGCGGAAAGCTCCTGCCCGAAACACTCGGTTCAGGCTGCGCATTTCTCGACTACGACGCCGACGGCTGGCAGGACATCCTGCTCGTCAACGGCATGGATTGGCCCGGCCACAAGAAGCAACGATCGACGTTGCGCCTGTATCGCAACAACCGGAATGGCACCTTTACCGACGTGACGCGCGCGGCGGGCCTCGACGTCGAGGTCTACGGCATGGGCGTCGCCGTCGGCGACTTCAACAACGATGGGTTTCCCGACGTCTTCGTGACCTGCGTCGGTCAGAACCGGTTGTTTCGCAACACTGGCAAGGGCACGTTCGTGGACGTGACGAAGACCAGCGGTCTCGATGGCCGAACGGCATTCAGCACGTCGGCCATGTGGTTGGACTTCGATCGCGACGGCCTGCTCGATCTCTTCGTCTGCAACTACGTCAAATGGACGCCGGAGCACGACGTGTTCTGCAGTCTCGACGGCAAACAGAAGTCGTACTGCACGCCGGAGGCGTACCGCGGCGAGACCTGTTGGCTGTTCCGCAATCGCGGCAACGGCACGTTCGAAGACGTGACGGCCACCTGCGGCATCTTCGACTCCAGCTCGAAATCGCTCGGCGTCGCGCTGCTCGATGACGATCAGGATGGCTGGCCCGACATTTTCGTGGCCAACGACACGCAACCGAACAAGCTGTATCGCAATCAACGCAACGGCCGCTTCAAAGACGTCGCGCTGCAGGCCGGCGTCGCGCTCAGCGACGATGGGAAGGCGCGTGCCGGCATGGGGGTGGACGCGGCTGACTTCGACAACTCCGGCCGCACCGGTCTCGCCGTGACGAACTTCGACAACGAAATGATCGGGTTGTATCGGCCGCAGGGAAAGGGGCTCTTTCAGGACGTCGCGCGACGAGCCGGCATCGGCACACCATCGCTCAATCGTCTCGGCTTCGGGTGCGTGTTCGCCGATCTCGATCTCGACGGTCAACTCGATCTCGTCGTTGCCAACGGCCACATCGACGAGACGGTGCGTAACATCCGCGGCAACGTCGGCTACGCCCAGCCACCGCTGCTCTTCCTGAATCAAGGCAATGCCACGTTCCGCGAGTCGGCGGGACAGGCCGGCAACGGCTTCGCACAGGCCCGCGTCGGCCGGGGCCTCGCCGCCGGCGACTTCGATCGCGACGGCGACATCGACCTGCTGATGACCACCAACAACGGACCGGCGGTGCTGTTCCGCAACGACCAGAAGACGGGTCATCGCAGCCTCAGATTGCGCCTGATCGGCACGCAGTCAAACCGCGATGCCATCGGGGCGACCATCCGTATTTTCCATGAGGGCACGTCACAGTCCCGGACGGTGCGGAGCGGCTCCAGCTACCTGTCGCAGTCGGAGCTGCCGGTCACATTTGGCGTCGGTAAACGGGATCGCGTCGATCGCGTAGTCATTACGTGGCCAAACGGACGAACCGAGGAATTCAAGAGCGTCGCAACCGGCAAGGCCTACGACTGCGTCGAAGGGAAAGGTATTATTCCGCCATGATTATTCGATCCATCGCGTTCATCGCCGCGTTCCTGGCCTCGGTGACCGTCGCGTCCGCGCATCACGGCTTTGGCACGTTCGATCTCAACAAGAGCGTGACCTATACGGGCAAGCTGACCCGTCTCGAGTTCATCAACCCGCATTCGTGGCTGTATTTCGAAACGATCGATGCCAACGGCAAGGTCCTCAAGCATCGCTGTGAGATGCGCTCGGCGCACACGTTGCGCCGGTCCGGGTGGAAAGAAGAACTGTTCCCGATTGGGCAGACGGTCACGATCGAGGCGGCGCCCGATCGCGCCGACCCACAGTCTTGCTATCTGAACACCATCCGATTCGCCAACGGTACGCACATGGATCGGTACGGCCAGTATGTGAGCACCGGGAAAAACAAAGTCGAGGAAGTGCGTGGTCCGCTGGCCCGGCGTGGTGGCGCGAACACCGGAGGCGGTGCACCCGCGTCGCAGCCTCGCGCGGCCCGTCGTGCGAGCGGTGAGCCGAACATCAGCGGCGACTGGGCGCCCGAGCAAGTGGTGATGGCCGACCCGCGTGGCCGTGGCGGCGCACTCGTGCCCCTGAGCGCGGTTGCGACCGCGAAGCCGGCCGAACCTCGCGCCGGCGGCGCAGGCGGTGGTGGCGGTCGAGGACGCGGTCAGGCCGGGCCGCGCATGTACGCCGGAGCGGAAGTCACTGCCGCGGGCGAGGAAGCCGCGGCGAAGTTCACGCCGAAGGACAACCCGCGCTTCATGTGCCAGACGACCAACATCATCTTCGACTGGACGTTCGACGGTCCCGTGAATCGCATTCAGCAGAACCGCGACAACATCGTCATCTTCTACGGTCAGCTGAACCTGCGCCGAACGATTCACACGAACACCAAGACTCACCCGGCGAATGTGACGCCGAGCCGCGCGGGGCACTCGTATGGATATTGGGAAGGCGACACGCTCGTCGTCGATACGACGAATTTCCTGCCTGGCTTCCTGAACTTCCCGGTCCCGAGCAGCGACAAGATGCACGTTGTCGAGCGCTTCACGCTCGATCCACAGACGATGAAGCTGACGCGCGCGTGGACGCTCGAGGACCCCGTGTATCTGAAGGGTCAAGCGAAGGGACAGGATGTCGTCGAGCCGGCCGACGCGCCGTACACACGTGACGACTGCAAGGAGCAGCAGTTCGTGGATTACTCGAAAGAGACTGGGTCGAAGTAAGAAGTAAGGTTCCGAAGGTTCCGAGGGTTCGAACCCTCGGAACCTTGCACCAGGTCAGAATCGGAAGATAGCTCCCACGCTCGCACGCGAAAAGCTGAACGTCCCTCGATCGAAATCGATGCCGAGGATGTTGTCGCCCTCATCAGCGCTCACGTTTCGGAAGTATCGATAGTCAGCCCTCACACCAAAGTTAGTGCCCGCGTATCCGTTGACACCGAATCCCAGGCTGTAGGCCGCGCCATTGTTGTTCAGCGCTTCGGCACCGTTCACATTGAGACTTCGCCTGAGCAAGCCAAAGCCCGCCGATGCGAATGGCTGGAAGCCAGGACCTTTCTCGCCCCCGATCGGTACGCCAACGATCACGTTCGGCATCAGCGTGAGCACGTAGTTCTTGTCGAGAGTGTCGTCCTTGCCGAAGAAATTGTGCGAGTAGCCGAAGTCGACTTCGGCGCCAAGGATGCCCTTGGTCATGCCGCCAATCGCAGCGCCCCACGTCAGCCGGCTGCCATCATCGAACGCATCGTTGACCGAGCGCCCGGCATCGCCAAAGAAGTTGCTTCCCACAAACAGGTTCACGTGCCCCTGTGCGAGGGCTG
>DATCXH010000422.1:0-2387 GCA_036565925.1 Vicinamibacterales bacterium | reverse complement strand
TAGGACCCTGTTCTGCCGTCCCTTCGAGACAGGTTCGGTGCCTCTATGATTTCTGATTTCTACCGCCTGCGGCTGCGGCGGCGCTTGCTATACAGGGTCGCCGATCGCTGTCTTGAACGCATCAAAGGCGACGAACACGTTCGACAATTGGATGTCATTGGGCTCGAGCACCAACACCGACGTTCGGCCATCCGCGGCCCATGCAGCCAGCTTTGGGCACTTGTCCTCGAGCGCGTCGCATTCGCCGAAGACGTAGATCGTCCTCCGCCTCTTCAATCAGTCAGTGGATTGCCACGTGAGAGCCGGTGCCACTCCGCCGGTGGAGCTGAACTGTAAATGGCAACACTGTCGTGACCCAAACCCCAGAAACCGCGACAGCCGAAACGTGAAAATGAGCCAGCTGTGGTCTCCTAAGCAGGCCGGCACCGACCGGCCAGGAGGCCAGGGATGCCACGCAAGGGTCGCAGCAACGAAGAGATCGTCCACGCGCTCGGAGAGGTGGAGAGCGGCGAGAAAGTCACCGAGGTCTGCCGGCGGCTGGGCGTCAGCGAGCAGACGTTCTATCGCTGGAAGAAGCAGTTCGCGGGCATGGGCGTGCAGGAGCTCCGCGAGTTGCGCTCGCTGCGCGACGAGAACCGAAAGCTGAAACAAGTCGTCGCCGACCTGACGCTGGACCGCCACATCCTGCAGGAGATTGTCCGAAAAAAGATCTGAAGCCTCGCGCACGCTGCACCCTGGCGGAGTGGGCGCAGACGACCTATCGTCTGAGCCAACGCCGGGCGGCGAGGCTGATTCCCGTGCGGCTGATGACGTGGCGCTACCGGTTGACGCGCGATCCCCAGGAGGCGTTGCGGCGGCGGCTGCGCGAGTTGGCGAGCGTGCGCGTCCGTTTTGGCTATCGGCGTCTGACGGTGTTGCTGCGTCGTGAGGGGTGGCGCGTGAATGCGAAGCGCATCTATCGGTTGTACGGCCTGGAGGGCTTGGAAGTGCGGACGAAGCCGCGCAAACGGCTGGCGAGTCGCGCACGGGTGGTACGCCCGACGGTGACCCGCCCGAGTGAGCGCTGGAGCATGGACTTCGTCAGCGCACGGCTCGCCGACGGCCGGTGGTTCCGGACGTTGACGGTGCTCGACGTCTACACACGCGAGTGCGTCGCGCTGGTGGCCGATCGGTCGCTGACCGGCGCGAAGGTGGCCGCGGCGTTGACGGCCGTCGTGAAGACCCGGGCGAAGCCGGAGACGATCACCGTCGACAACGGCACAGAGTTCGTCAGCCGGGCGATGGATGCCTGGGCGTACGCGCACGACGTACGGTTGGATTTCATTCGACCGGGCAAACCGGTGGAGAATGCCTTCATCGAAAGTTTCAACGGAAGGCTGCGCGACGAGTGCCTGAACAGCCACGTCTTTGCCACGGTCGCGGATGCCCAGCGGATCCTCGACGGCTGGCGCGCGGACTACAACGGCGTTCGCCCCCACAGCGCTCTGGGCGATCGGACACCGACCGAAGCCGCCGCGTTGTTTAGAAGCTCACGTGAGGAATGTCAGTCGATGTCGATGAATAGAACTGGGATCGAACTCGAGATCACGGCCGGCTCAGTCACCCTTCCGGTGTAGCGGTTTTCCGGGGCAGGTCAAAAACCGGACGGACTCTCATTATCCGTGTAGCGGATTCGGGGGGCCGGTCATTGGCACATCGCATTCTTGATGCCGCCGCGGATGTGCGTCGCATCATGAAAGTCTGACCGGGCTTGTGGTTGATACTCGAGCGTGCTATGACGAACGTCCCCGTTCCGCGGCCTGAATCATCAGGAACTCTCCCACATTGTCCATGGTGACCAGGCCGATGAGAGCACCATTTTCGAGCACCGGTATGGTATGACAGTCTCGACCTTGCAGGCGCCCGAGCACCGCCTCGAGCATCTCCGATGGTTCGGCGGTGGGACATTCGTGTTTCATGTGGTCGGCGACAGACGCGGTTCTGCCGCTTCGTGCCAGTGCCTTCACGAGATCGCTTCGTGTCAGCATGCCCTCGATTCGCCCGTTTGCGACGACGGGGAAGTCCTGCTGTGAGCCGGTCAAGAGAAAATCGACGGCCTCTCCTAGTGTGCTCGTCGGCGTCAACGTGCGGAAGTGCGTGAGCATGGCGCGACGCAATGGAATCCCGGCTAGTGCGGATTTCATTTGCACCGTGCTGGCCTCCTGTCCTGCTCCGATCCACACGAACAGGGCGATGAAGATCAGCATCGGATTGCCCTGCAGCCCGACAAAGCCGAACAGAATAGCCATCCCCTGACCGATCATTGCCGCGCGCTGCGTCGCTCGGGTGTATTCCATCCGTGTGGCGAGAAATGCCCGTAGTGCGCGACCCCCGTCCATAGGAAATGC
>DATCXH010000186.1:0-2672 GCA_036565925.1 Vicinamibacterales bacterium | reverse complement strand
ACGCCGCCTATTTCAAGCGGCAGTTCGCCAACTTCCGCGACGGAGTGCGCGGCGCCGACCCGCAGGACATCCCTGGCCGGCAGATGGCCATGATGGCCAAGACTCTCCCCAACGAACGCGACCTCGAGGATGTCATCGCGTTCATTCAGCAGCAGAGCCGAGCGCAATGATTCGCGCGCTGGTGTTGATGATGGCAGCCGTGGGCACGGCTGGCGCAACCGGACCGGCGCCCAGCGACTTCACGCTCAATCGTTCTTGTCCGCCCGGGTTCGAGAAGACTGGCGCGGGCGTGTGCGAACTGCGCACGCTGTATCAGTTTTACGATTCGCTGGAGGATCGCGGCCTCGGCGGCACGCGCACTGCCCTGCCGCCGCACCGCGACGGGTTTACGCCGCAACAGATCGATCTCGGCCGTTACCTCTTCTTCGATCCGGTGCTGTCAGGCGATGGCACGCTGTCCTGCGCCAGCTGCCACGATCCCGCTCGTGGCCTGTCTGACGGGCGCCCCCGGTCCATCGGCATCCATGGTGTGGATGCGGGCCGCGCGGCGCCGACGTTGTGGAACGTGGCATTTCTGCAGCGCTTCTTCTGGGATGCGCGCGCGGACTCACTCGAAGCGCAGGCCACCGGTCCGCTCTACTCGCCCAAAGAGATGGGCAATACGCCAACGCAGCTGCTCGCAAGTCTGAACGGCAACTCGACCTATCGGCGCTTGTTCGAGCACGCCTTCCCGGGCGCCTTCGGTCGCGTCACGGAGCAACAGGTCTACACCGCGCTCGCCGCCTTCCAGACCTCGCTGGTCTCTCTCAACAGCCGGTATGACCGCTACGCACACGGATACGACGCCGCACTCTCACGGCACGAGATCGAGGGCCTGAACGTTTTCCGCTCGTTCGTCGCGCGCTGTTCGGAATGCCACACGCCGCCGCTGTTCACGAACGAGCAGATCGCGGTCATCGGTATGCCGGAACCCGCAGGCCGGGCCTTCGACATCGGGGCCGAAACGATGTTCGGCAGCCCGAAACTCAAGGGCGGATTCAAGGTGCCTACACTGCGCAACATCACGCGCACCGCGCCTTACTCGCATTCCGGCGCATTCGCCGAGCTGCGCGACGCCGTCGAGTTCTACAACAAGGGACGCGGCAACGCCGTGCCGAAAGGCATGCAGCTGTATCTGCACTGGCACATCTCGGATCCAAAGCTCACGGACGCCGAGATCGACCGGATCGTGGATTTTCTGGGCGCTCTCACCGACGAGACTTTCCTGCCGCAAGCGCCGGCACGGGTCCCGTCCGGTCTGACGCCAACCAAGCGAGGAGAATGAAGATGAAGAAGGGCTTCATCCTGGGATTGCTCGCGGCAGTGCTGGCGTTCGGCGCCGGCGCGTACTTCGGACGCGGCAGCAAACAGGACCTGATGATCAGTTCGTCCACGGCGGGCGCGAGCTACAGCGGAGGGTTCAAGGCCGAGGGCGGAAGTGCGGGCGTCACTCAATCCGGAGGCGTGATCAGATCCGTCTCGGGTCCAGCGCCGACGAACGTCGTCGTCGTCAAGGACGGCGAGTCGATCCAGGCGGCGATCAAGACTGCGCCGCAAGGAACGATCGTCCGCGTGATGCCGGGCACATATCACGAGACCGTATACATCGACAAAGACGACATCCGCATCATCGGAGTCATCGAAGCAGGCCGCCGTGCTGTGCTCGACGGCCAGAAGAAGCTCAACGACGCGATCCTCTACTCGGGCAACAACTTCGTCGCCGAGAACCTCGAGATCCGCAACTACAAGGGCAACGGGATCATGGGGCAGGCCGGCAACAACTTCGAGATCCGCAACAATGTCATCGCGGACTCCGGTGTGTACGGCATCTTCCCGCAGCTCGGCAAGAACGGCATCGTCGAGCACAACGTCGTCTCGGGAATCGCCGACGCGGCGATCTACATCGGCATGAGCGACAACATCCTGGTCGCGCACAACGAAGTGTTCGACAGCGTTGCGGGCATCGAGATCGAGAACAGCCGCCACGCGATCGTCGAGCACAACTACGTGCACGACAATTCGGGCGGTCTGCTCGCGTTCGTCACACCGGGGCTGCCGATCAAGACCACGACCGACGTGATCTTCCGCAACAACTTCGTGGTCGGCAACAACCACGCGAACTTCGGGGCGCCGGGCTCGACCGTGGCCGGCATCCCCGCCGGCACCGGCATCCTGGTGATGGCCGCCGATGACGTCGTCATCGAGGGCAACGTCATCTCCGACAACAAGGTGTCCGGCGTCATCATCACGGATCACGCCCATGCCTCGAACATCACCGCCGACCCCGAGTCGGATCCGAACTCGGATCGCGTGAAGCTCCTCGACAACGTGATGCTCAGGAACGGCTACGACACCATCAAGGAAGCCAAGGCGTTGATGCTCGCCGAGGGCAAGATGGGCAAGACCCTCGACATCGTGCGCGTCGGCCCGAGCCCGGGCAGCTGCATCATCAACCGCCACCAGTACGCGACCGTGGGCGTCGGCGACTTCGCCGAGTGCGGTTTCACCAACACTGCCACTACCGTGAACTACCTTCTGCCACCCGTGCCGCCGCGCGTGATCGAGCCCGGCGAACGCGGCAAGGTCGTGTACCTCGGCATCTGCAGCGGCTGCCATACCTACACCGGCCGCAT
>DATCXH010000304.1:0-2848 GCA_036565925.1 Vicinamibacterales bacterium | reverse complement strand
GACCGATCCAGCCACCACCTGGCCGGTGCATGTGCGCGTCAAGTCCGATGTCTCGTTGGCTGCCGCACAAGACGAACTGCAGCAACTCTATGAGCAGTTCGCGCGACGCCGGCCGGAGGCGTTGCCATCCAGCTTCCGCGTTCAGCTCAGTCGCCTTGTGGACGAGGAACGCGCAGCATCACATGTTCCGGTTGTCGGTCTTCTCTTTGCCGCTTCCGCATTGCTGCTCTTGATCGGTTGCGCGAACGTCACCATTCTCTTGCTGGCCCGCGGCAGGCTCCGTGTTCACGAGATGGCGCTCCGCTATGCGCTCGGCGCAGGCCGCTCTCGACTGGTGAGCCTGCTGCTCAGCGAAACGTGTGTCGTCATGATCATCGCCAGCGTCATTGCGGTGATTGCGGTACAGCAAGTGCTCCCCCTGCTGCTCGCCGAAGTCCCCGGCGTCGTCTCGCAGCGGGCATCACGCATCGTGGTCGGTCCGATGGCGATCCTGTTCACGGTGTCGTTGACGGCAATTGCCGCACTGATTGCCGGTCTGTGGCCGGCAGTGACTGTGTCTCGTCAGCGAACCGAGGCGATGCGCAGCGCCGCGGGAGTCCGGTCCGGTTCCGGTACAGGCCGCGTCGGGTCGGGCGTGCTCGTCGCCGCGCAGGTGACGATCGCCGTGGTGCTGCTGGCCGGAACAGGTGCGGCGTTTCGCGCGCTCGTCGATCTGTATCGCGCGCCCGCCGGCTACGACCCGGCACGCGTGACCGTCGCGCAGATCTATCTGCCAATTTCTAGCTACACGACATGGCCGGGGCGCGTCGCCGTGTATGAACGCGTGCGGGCCGAGGATTCCAGAACGGCGAGCGTCGAAGGCTCGTCGATCAGTCTGATTCCCACAGGGCCGCCACCACGGACCGGCGTATCGACACGCATCGAAGCCGACGGTCTGCGCGCGACCGATCGCGAAGTGCTCGCGCACTCGGTCTCGTCCGACTACTTCTCGACGTTGAAGATGCCGCTGGCCCGCGGGCACATGTGGACTGCTTCCGACGATGCACGCGCGGAAGCGGTGACGGTGATCAACGAGACGATGGCTCGGCAGTTGTGGCCGAATCAGGACCCGATTGGTAAACGCGTGCGCGACCGATCGTTCATTGATCGCCGACCGCAGTGGATTCTCAACGCGCCCGGCCGTGATGGATGGTTCGAGGTGATTGGCGTCGTGCGCGACGCACCGAATCGTGGCCTGCGGGAGCCGATTGCCCCGGCAATGTACTACCCGTATTCAGCGGCGCTGAGCGATACCGCCGTTCTCATTGTCCGCACGAAGGGGAATCCTGCCGCTGCAGAGCGGGATCTGCGGATGGCCGTCAGCCGCGCGGATGGCGACCTTCCGATCATCAGATTCATTACGCCGGAGACGTTCATGGGCTGGCAGCAGGGCGAGTTCGTCACGTCGGTGCTGCTCGGCTTTGCCGGTGTGGCCGTGATACTCGCCGCATTCGGACTGTTCAGCGTGGCGAGTTATGCGATCGCCCATCGGACGAGGGAGTTCAGCATCCGAATGGCCCTCGGCGCCACACGGCCTGTGGTGTTGCGTGCGGCGTTGCAGTCGACGGCGATCGCAGTAGCGTGTGGCCTCGGGATTGGATTGATGATGAGCCTCGTGCTCAACTCGGTGCTTGTGCGATGGTCGATCCCCAACATGGACGACCCGGTTGTGCTCGCGGCCGTGGTCGGCATGTTGCTCGTCACAGCAGTCGCTGCCGCGCTTGTTCCTGCGCGGCGCGCCACCGCGATCGAGCCAGCGATCGCTCTCAAGAACGAGTAATCCGCGTCCAGGCGCGCGAGAGTCGATCGACCAAGCTGCGCCATATCTTGGCTGAATGCTTGCACTACGTCCGTGCATGCTGGCGTATTTCGACACGACGCTCGGCTGGGGTGAACTGATTAAACGCACGGTCAAGGAAACGCAGGCCGACAAGGGCTTTGGTCTCGCGGCTCAGCTCGCCTACTACTTCTTCCTCGCACTGTTCCCGGCACTCCTCGTTCTGATCGCGCTCGCCGGTGTGTTTGCCGATGCCGGACTGGTCGAGCGGCTGGTGAACATGATGAGCGGAGCCGTGCCGCCGGATGTGATTTCAATCATTCGCGATCAGTTGATCAGAATCTCGCAGGGTCAGCAGGGCGGAATCCTGACGTTCGGCGTGCTCGCGGCGTTGTGGAGCAGCTCGGCGGCGATCGTGTCGCTGATCGATTCGCTCAATAGCGCGTATGACGTCGAGGATTCGCGGCCGTGGTGGAAGCAGCGGCTCGTCGCCATCGCTCTGACCGTTGGCATCGCAGTTTTCATCATCGCGTCATTTGCGCTTGTGTTGGCCGGGCCCGAGATCGCCGACTGGCTCGCTGGCCGGTTCGGTCTCGGCAGCGCCTTCGCGTGGACCTGGAAAATCGTCCAGTGGCCGATCGTGTTCGTCCTCGTCGCCCTCGCCTTCGGTCTCGTCTACTACTTCGGTCCGGACGTTGAGCAGGATTTCGTGTTTCTGACGCCAGGCTCGGTGCTGGCCACCGTGCTCTGGCTGCTGGGTTCGCTGGCGTTCCGTTTCTATGTCATGAATTTCGCTTCGTATAACGAAACCTATGGTGCGGTCGGCGGCGTCATGGTGTTGCTGCTCTGGCTGTATCTCTCCGGTCTCGTCGTCATCGTCGGTGCCGAGATGAATGCCGAGATCGAGCACGCGTCTGCGCACGGCAAGGCGGCAGGCGAGAAGGTGCCAGGAGAACGGAAGACGATCGGCGCGCGCGCCGCGCGGGAGTTCCGGGAGCGTCAGCGGTCGAGTGGCACGCGGCAGCCGGCGGT
>DATCXH010000424.1:0-3198 GCA_036565925.1 Vicinamibacterales bacterium | reverse complement strand
TCCAGCAGCGTCGTGCGTTCCGCCGGCGTTGACCACCTGTTCACGTCGATCTGAACGGTGCCCGCTCCGGCCGCGCGGGTATTGTTCACCATCGCAATGGCGTTGAAGCGCTCCTTCTCACCGAGCGTCTGGGCGGCGGGGACGGCGACCGCGATCGCGAGCGCGGCGCCGATCAGCATTGACCACAGTCGAGTTGCGTTCATGGGGATGAGCCTCCGCATTGGAGGTACCCAAGAAGAATGCCGCCCTGCCGTGGCTCAGCCGCGCGTGGTCACATACACGAGCGAGAACTCTGATCCGCTTCCTCGGGGTCTCACGGCGACACGCGTTGTCGACCTTCGGTGCCAGCAGCCAGCTGCACCTCGTCCGACGATGACTGTTCCTTGCAGACCATCCGCGTGTTGCCAGGACCGCCGCGACAATCCACATTCCCGCGGCACTTGGTGACGGCCCCGTACGCGTTCATCTGGCGGCGATAGAACTCGAGAATTTTGTCCTGCGCATCGTCGCTCTGGCACTTCGCAGCGACCACCTTGACGCCAAACCAGGGGCTGCTCACGTTGACGTTGGCACTCTGATCCTCGCCGTGCTCGCGCAGCGGCTGTGCCCCGGGATAGACGGCCAGGCCTGTATCGGCATTGTCGACGTTCGTCCGAACCGACACATCTCCGAGCACACTCTTGATATCCACGTTCTTGCCACGCTCGGCTTCATGGACATCGATGCCACAGCCGGCCGCAGGCACAAGCGCGAACGCCACGGCGACCAGGGTCAGCCTCGTCTGTGCGATCGCGTTCATGCTGTCGAATACGATGCAGGGCCTGGCCCCGTTCCCGGCGGTGCCGCCGCGTATTGGCAACTATCCGGTTGCAGATCGACGGTCGTCGATCGTACATTCAGGCAACCGAGAGGTTGCATATGACAGCGACGACCGCGACAGACCGCATCGAGAAAACCGTCATCGTGAAGGCGCCACGCAGCCGTGTGTGGCAGGCCATCAGCGATCCCACGCAGTTCGGCCAATGGTTCAAAGTAAAGCTAAACGGCGAGTTCAGAGCCGGCGCGACCATCACCGGCACCATCACGTACCCCGGCTACGAGGGTCTGAAACTGGAGATGGTGGTGGAACGGATTGAGCCGGAGCGACACTTCTCCTATCGCTGGCACCCGGGCGATCCCAGGGCCGATTACATCGCAGAACCGATGACGCTCGTCGAGTTCACGCTCGAGGACGCGGGCGCGGACACGCGTCTCACCATCGTCGAATCGGGATTTGACAAGATCCCGCTGGCTCGCCGGGCCGAGGCATTCCGCATGAACGAAGGCGGCTGGACCGAGCAGGTCGAACACATTCAACGTTATGTCGCGCAGTCGTAGTACGGCCGCGGCGTCTCGTCTTCGTCGACAAGCGACGCAGGGGCTGCACGAGAGTGCGCCGGTGTTTGCGGCGCTTGGCGACGAGACGCGGCTCCAGATCGTGGCGCGGCTCTGCGCGGAGGGCCCGCTTTCGATCACCCGTCTCAGCGAAGGCGCTGGCGTCACCCGTCAGGCGATCACCAAGCATCTCAACGCGCTGTCGGCGGCGGGATTGGCGAAGAACGTGAAAAGTGGACGCGAACAGATCTGGGAGCTCGAGACCCGGCGGCTCGAGATCGCGCGGCGGTGTCTCGATCGCATCTCCGATCAGTGGGACGTGGCCCTCGACCGGTTGAAGACGATGGTTGAGGAGTGAGGCTCAGCGAACCAGATCGGGTCCGCCCATCTGGCTGAACGTGACGGCGACGTCGGCCTCGAGGCGTCGACTTCGTCGTAGCAGCTCGTCGTATCCCGGCTCTGTCCGAAGCGGCGTCAGCCATGGGTCTGTTCTGAGGGCCGCGGACAGCAGGAACCCGCGATCGAGGACGTGGTTCAACGTTTCGATTGCGCGCGATCGTTCGCCCAGCTGCACCAGTTGTCTGGCCATGTAGTACACGGCTTCGGGATCGGGAAAATTCTGGATGCAATACTCGGCGGCGGCGAGACTTTCGTCGCGCCTGCCTTCGAGCAGCAGCCGCAGGGAGCTGACAAACTTCTGCATCAGCTCGGGTCGCTTCATGCGCTCCATCTCGCGCAGATGCGCGAGCGCCTGCTCAGTCTTGTCGAGAGACGCGAGCACCATGGCCTCGAAATAGAAGAGGCCCGATGCCTTCAATGCGCGTTCAACATCGCCAAGCAGCCAATAGGTGTGCCGCACGCTTGTGGCGATCGCCGGGTCCAACTGTATGGCACGCGCATGGGCGGCGACCGACTCGTCCAGCAGTCCGCAGTAGCGACATGCGTGCACCATGCCCGCCCACAGCTCCGGATCGCGATCGTTGGTCTTGACAGCGCTCACGAGACGGGCAAGCGCATCTTTCGACCGGCCGGTGTCGGACTCGAGTTGTGCGTACGCGCGCGTGACGGACGCCAGCTGCGGATTCAACGACAGCGCACGCTGCAGACACGACTCTGCCCGCTTCAATTGTTCATCGGCATCGTCGCCGCGCGACTTGCCGAGCACTCGATAGCATCGACCGAGGTTGGCCCACGCTGGCGCGTACAAGGGATCGGCCTCGACGCTTTGCAGATAGAGATCCCGCGCGAGGCTCGCCGCATCGAGCGATGCCAGCGTCGCTTGCTGCTGCAGCTGGTTGGCGCGCAAGTAGAACTCGTACGCCGCGGGATTTGCGGGCACATCGTGCTTGAGCAGTAGCTGCTCGCGAGCGGTCAGCGGGAGCGACAGCGACGAGACGATGCGCTGGACGAGCTCGTCTTGCAGTTGAAACACATCGCGCAGGGTGGCGCGCGCAGAGTGTGACCACAGCACTTCGCCACCCGGTGCACCGACCAATTGCGTCGTCACGCGAATCGCATCGCCGGCGCGGAGCAGCGTGCCGGTCATCACCAGATCGACGTGCGCCTCAGCCGCGATACGCGCGAAATCGATCTCGCCGCTGACGAAGCGGGCGGCGCCTGCCGTCGACCGCACACCGAGCGAACGCAGTCCGGCCAGCGAACTGGCGATTGCGTCGGGAAGACTGAACGCGAGGAAGTCGGTCTCGCTGTCGGGACGAAGCACGCGGAACGGCAGCACGACCAGCCATGTCATTGCCCGGGCGCGCGGAACATCTTCGACGTCGCCGAAGGTGAGACACGCCTTGAGATCGTCAGCGGCTGCCG
>DATCXH010000379.1:0-2534 GCA_036565925.1 Vicinamibacterales bacterium | reverse complement strand
GCCGGGCATCAACACGCTGCTCGATCCGATTCAGTATCAGACCTACACGTGGCACACCAATCTCGACACCTACGAGCGCATCGTAGAAGACGATGTGAAGAAGGCGGCGATTGTGATCGCGGGTGCGGTGTATCACCTGGCGATGCGTGATGAGCTGCTGCCACGGTTCTCGAAGGACGACATGCCGCGACCATTTGCACCTGCGCCGCCGCCCGCGCCGACGCCGTCGACGTCTGGCGCACCCGCACCGGCCACCCGGTCGAGGTAGCCCTATGGAAATCAATCTGCTTCGTCAACTGATTCGCCACATGGAATGGGCGGACGCCGAAGTGTGGCGTGCGGTGCTCGCGCACGACGCCGCGGGCAGCGATCCGCGAGTGCGTGAGCTGCTCACCCATCTGCATCTTGTTCAGCGTCTGTTTTTGATTGTCTGGCAGAAGCAGCCGTTCGATCCGTCGCGCGGGCAACCCCAGTTCGCGACCGCGCTAGACCTGCGCAATTGGGCACAGACCTATTACGGAGAGGCCAATCGATTCCTCGACACCCTCGACGCGCCGGCGCTGGAGCGCGAGGTCGTGATGCCGTTCGTCAAGGCCATGGAAGCGCAACTCGGACGGATTTTCGCGACGCCGACGCTCGGAGAGACGATCTTCCAGGTGGCCAGCCATTCGACGTATCACCGCGGGCAGGTGAATGCCCGGCTTCGCGAAGTCGGTGGCACGCCGCCCCTCGTCGACTACATCGCGTGGATCTGGTTCGGCCGCCCCGCACCGAACTGGTCGTCCGCTCCCGCCACGGTGTGACGACACCTCAAGGGATCGGCCGCGAGCTGCGATCGCAGTTCGGCGACATCGACATCTACCTGTTCGATCAGCTGCTCCGCGGACGATTCGACGCTCGCTCGCGCGTGCTCGATGCGGGATGCGGTGACGGGAGAAATCTGATCTATCTCCTGCAGCGCGGATTTGAGTGCTACGGCGTCGATGAAGATGCGACGGCCATTCAGGTCATGCGACGGACGGCGGCGCGCGTCGCTCCGGGTGTTCCCCCCGGCAACTTCGTTGTCGCCTCGATCGATCGTCTTCCCTATAGCAGCGGCAGCATGGACGTCGTGCTGGCGAGCGCGGTCTTGCACTTTGCCCGTGACGAAGAGCACTGGACGCGCATGGTGCAGGAGATGTGGCGCGTGCTGGGCACGAATGGACTGCTGTTCGCGAGGTTGGCATCGAACATCGGGCTCGAGTCTGTGATCGGTCCCGCAGGGCGTGTCGTGCGGCTGCCGGACGGCTCAACGCGATTCGTGGTAGACGAGGCAATGCTGATCGGCTGGACCGAACGGCTGGGCGGACGGTTGGCCGATCCCATCAAGACCACAAACGTTCAGCAGCAGCGCTGCATGACGACGTGGTGTGTGATTAAAACGTAGTGTCCGGCTTCAGCCGGACCCTGCATTGTTGATTTAATGATTGTGGATTGGTGAGTGGTTGATGATTGGTGATTGGCGATTGTTGATTGAGGTTGGGGGTCGCATGGGTCGGGCCAAGGTATTTGGTGGTTTGTTGGCGTTGTTGTGTCTCGTGATTGTTGTCACGTTGTCCGCGCAGGCGCCTCCGACGTCTGGCACTCCATACACGCCACCCAAGACGCCATGGGGCGATCCCGATCTCCAAGGTATCTGGCCTGGCACCGACATGGTGGGCGTGCCGTTCGAGCGTCCGGCACAGTTCGGCAACCGGCTGTTCCTCACTGAAGAAGAGTTCAAGGCGCGCGAGAAGCAGGCGCTGCGGCAGGCTGAGATCGATGTGCTCGAGTTCGATCTGACAAAGCCGCCCGACGAGATCGTCGCGCTCGGTGACGTCGGGGGCGTCACGTCGCCTCCGCCGCATTGGCTCGAGCGAGGAATGCCGTCACGGCAGTCGTCGCTGATCGTCGATCCGCCAGACGGCAAGCTGCCGCCGATGACGCCGGAAGGTCAGGCGCGCCAGAAGGGCGCCGGCGGCACGTATGCGAAGCAGACCGGCTTCACGAGTGCGAGCGAACTGGGTCCGTACGATCGCTGCATCTCGCGCGGCGTCGTCGGCTCGATGATGCCCGTCGTCTACAACAACGGCAACGAGATTATTCAGGCGCCAGGGCTCGTCGCGTTCCGCAACGAGATGATTCACGAAACGCGCATCATCCCGCTCGATGGGCGGCCGTGGCCCCCTGCGAACCTGAAGACGTGGATGGGCAGTTCCCGCGGGCATTTCGAGGGCAACACGCTTGTCGTTGTCACCAAGAACCTGAATGGCAGGACCGGCATGCAGGCCAATGGGATGATGCTGATCCCGAGCGACGCCATTGAGATCACCGAGCGCTTCACGCCGCTCAGCGCCAACATCCTGCAGTACGAAGTGACCGTCAACGATCCGAAGACCTGGACCAGGCCCTGGAAGGCGTCGTTCCCGCTGCGGCGCGACAACACCTACCAGATGTTCGAATACGCGTGTCACGAGGGCAACTACGCGATGCGCAATACGTTGTCGGGTTCGAGG
>DATCXH010000382.1:0-3177 GCA_036565925.1 Vicinamibacterales bacterium | reverse complement strand
CGCCGCGGTAGAGGAACGTCCGCCCGCCTACACCGCAATTCGGCGGCCGCATCGCGAAGGCTTTGTAATACGCGCCGCGGTAGTAGTAGCAGGTCAGGCGAAACGCGATGGCAAGACCGGGGATGAAAAAGGCCGGCGACTGTGGCAGGAACGAGGGCCACCACGACGGGAACGCGCCGAGCCACGCGTGATCCAGCGGCACCGCACCGGGATAACCCGAGACCGGTGTGAAGAGCGGCGGCGCCACGGTTGGACTGATGTAGGGATCGAACCAGACGTAGGTGGCGTTGAACGCGCGGAGTGTCAGATACCCGAAGAAGACGATGAGGCCGATCGCGGTTGCTGCCGGGGCGAGCCACCAGTAGTCAACGCGAGTGGTACGCGCGAAGCCGCCGGCGTCCCGGACGACTTGAACTGTTTGCATCACCTCATTCTATTGGTAGACCCATCGATCGAAGAAGGCTTGAAGATCGCGTCCGCTCGCCTTCTCCATCGCGTCGCGAAAATCGCCGGTGGTCACTGACTGTCCAAAGTGTTCGGATGTGTAGCGCCGGATACCTGCCCAGAACGCTGCGTCGCCGAGCAGCTCACGCAGTTCGTGCAGCGCGTACGCACCCTTCTGATACACGATCGTCCGGTCATCGGCGGTCGGCCGTTCCCATGACGAGAACACCAGCGGACGGTCATTACCGCGCGCGCGCACCTGCTCGTATCGCGTCTTCATCGATTCGATATCCTTCAAATACGCGTCACGTCCGAAGCGCTGCTCACGGTACGCGGCGGCCATGTAGGTGGCGAATCCTTCGTTCAACCAGAACTCGGTCCATGCATAGCACGTGACCATGTTGCCCCACCACTGATGCGCGAGTTCGTGAGCGAGGAGACCGATCGCAGACGTGTCGGCAATGACGGCGCGGCCGTACGCCTCTGAAACGATGGAGAGACCCGCCATCTCCTGACCGGCGGTTCGCGCGACGAGTGCCTGAGCGTAGGTGGTTCCCGGATACGGCACTCCGGAGCGCTGCTCGAAGAACGACATCATGTGCGCCGTTTCGCCGAAGACGCGGCGCAACTCGGACGCTGTGAAGTCTCGACCGAGAAAGCGTAGGGCAGTACCACCCGCGCGATCGGTCACCTCTGAGAACGCACCGGCGGCAAAGCCGAATGTGTAGGTTGGCACCGGCCGATCCTGTTCCCATTCCACAACGGCGTTATTGCCCGACACGTCGCGCCGAGCGATCTCGCGACCGCTTGCCGACGCCGTCCACGCACGTGGCAGCGTCAATCGAAGCCGCAGTGTCGCCCGCGCGCTCGGATCGTCGACCCCCACCATCCACTGCGATGTCGAGAACACTGTGTAGATCTGCTCGCGGTCGGCGTTGAACACGAGACCGGATGAAGGCGCACCGTGATAGTTGATCGTCAGGGTCCGCGTTTCTGTCCGGTCCACAGGGTCGGCTCTGCGTTGGTCATTGGACTGGCCGCGCGGCAGGTTGATCCGCACGCGAGTGCCGTCCACGACGAAGGCGCGACTGCTCGCGCCTTCCTGCACACCATCAATCTCCAGGCGTCCGCGATCGAGCGTAATCGTCGTGTCCGCAGACGCCACATCGCCACGCTGCATGACAACCGAGAGCGTAGCTGTGCCGACCACTGTGCGTGACCCGAGCCGTGGCTCGAGTTGCACGTCGTAGCGGGTCACGCGAAACGGCGGCTCACCTCGATTGGCTGTCTGAGCGTAGGCAGCGACAGCCGCCAGCATGCCTGGCGCCAACACGCCAGCCAGGATCTTTGGGTAGTGTCGGAACACGGACACATTGTGGAGGTTTGGAATACAAGTTGCTACCTCCACCTGAGTGACGCTGAACCTCGCCAGAACGGCCTACACGCTGCTGATTGTCGGGACCGTCATCATGCTCCTGCAGTTCATGCAGCCGGTCCTGATTCCGCTCGTGCTCGGGGCACTGCTCTTCTACGCGCTCGATCCGGCCGTGGACTGGCTGGAACGTCACCACCTGCCTCGCGCCATCGGCGCTGCGTCGATGTTGCTGATCGTCTTGGCCGCCTGTGGCGCGCTGGCCTATTCGCTTCAGAACCAGGCGATGACTGTGGTCGACGAGCTTCCGACCGGTGCGCGCAAGCTGGCGGCGTCGCTCCGCCGCACACAGGGCTCTGCGCCCGCCGCGCTCGAAAAAGTGCAACAGGCTGCCGATGCTCTGCAGTCGGCTGACAAACCGGCGGCGCCGAAGGGCGTGCTGCGAGTTCAAGTCGAAGAAGGATTCCGCGCTAGCTCGTTCGTCTGGTCGAACTCGATGGGAGTGATGTCGGCAGTCAACCAGGTGGTCATGGTTGTCTTCCTCACCTACTTCATGCTGCTCTCGGACCAGCTCTTCAAACGCAAGCTCGTGGAAATCGTCGGCACACTCTCACAGAAGAAGACGACGCTGCTGGTGCTCGAGGATATCGCCGGTCACATCGAGCAATTCATCAAGATTCAGCTGTTGACGAGTACCGCGGTCGCGCTGGTCACATGGGCTGCACTCTGGGCACTCGGTCTGCAACAGGCGGCACTGTGGGGTCTGCTGGCCGGGATCTTCAACTCGATCCCGTACTATGGACCGCTTCTCGTGACGGCGGCACTGTCGGTCGTCGCGTATCTGCAATTCGGCACAATCCCGATGAGCCTTGCAGTCGCCGGCGTCTCGCTGCTCATCACCACGCTCGAGGGATTTCTTTTGACGCCGCTCCTCATCGGACGCGCGTCATCGATGAATCAAGTCGCGGTATTCGGCGGCCTCCTGTTCTGGAGCTGGGTCTGGGGCGTGTGGGGCATCCTGCTCGCGGTGCCAATGATGATGGTCATTAAAGTCATCTGCGATCACGTGGAGCCCCTTCAGCCGGTCGGTCACTTGCTGGGTGACTGACGTAGGTCCTTGGTCCTTGGTTCTTAGTACCTGGTCCGTCCTGGGCCTTGGTCCGTCCTGTGGGCCTTGGTCCCTCCTGTGGGCCTTGGTCCGTCCTGTGGGCCTTGGTCCGTACTGTGGGCCCTGGTCCGTGGTCCACGGCCCGCACCAGGAACAAAGGACCAAGGACGGACGAAGGACCAGGGACGGACCAAGCACCAAGCACCACGGACCAGGGACTACGGATGGACCAGGGACTACGGATGGACCAGGG
>DATCXH010000653.1:0-8698 GCA_036565925.1 Vicinamibacterales bacterium | reverse complement strand
GGACGAAGAACGAGAGCGCGCTAGTCGTCGCTCACCCTTCGCCGGCGGTCTTTGGCCATCGATCGTTTCTTCTTCGACTCGAGGCGGCGTTCCTTTGCCGCCTTCGTTGGCCGTGTCTTGGTTCTCTTCTTTGGCCGATGGAGTGCCTGTTCCACCAGTGCGAGGAGCCGGGCGCGCGCGGCCTCCCGGTTCTGACTCTGCGTGCGATACTCGCGCGCGTCGATGAGCAGGATGCCATCGCCGGTCGCGCGCCGTCCCGCCAATGCGATCAGCCGGGCCTTCACATCGTCGGGTAGCGCAGACGCGGCCAGATCGACGCGTAGTTCCACCGCGGTCGCGACCTTGTTGACATTCTGGCCGCCCGGTCCTGAGCCACGCACGAACCGTTCGTCGATCACCAGCCCGTCGAGGAGAGAGTCGCGCGAGATCACCGCTGTCTTGTGTCTATGATCGCATTAGATGGGTAATTCGCGCCCCATGCTGTGGCTGGTGGCCACGGCTGCGTTCATGCAGATGCTGGATACGACGATCGTGAACACCGCGCTGCCGTCGATGGCCGTAAGTCTCGGTGAATCGCCGCTGCGCATGCAGGGCGTCGTCGCGTCCTATGCGTTGGCGGTGGCGATGGTCATCCCTGCATCTGGCTGGCTGGCCGATCGGTTCGGTACACGGCGAGTGTTCGTGGCGGCAGTCGTCCTGTTCTCGGCCGGCTCACTCGCCTGTGCGCTGTCGCGTGGACTGAGTGAGCTCGTCGCGTCGCGCGTGCTACAGGGGATCGGCGGGGCCATGCTGCTTCCCGTCGGCCGGCTGGTCGTGATGCGAGTGATTCCAAAGACAGAGTTTCTCGCCGCGATGAGCTTTGTGACGATACCGGGTTTGATTGGGCCGCTGATCGGTCCAACGCTTGGTGGCTGGCTCGTGCAGATCGCCTCGTGGCATTGGATCTTCCTGATCAATCTTCCGCTTGGTGTCGCCGGCGCCGTCGCGGCGCTGCGCATCATGCCGGATCTCCGCCAGTTGGTGGGTCGATTCGACGCGCTCGGTTATGCGCTGTTCGCGTATGCGATGGTCGCGGTGTCGCTGGGCCTCAATGCGCTCTCCGATCAGCAGCCGCACCATGCGGCCGTGGTCATCCTGATCGTGTCGGGTCTGGCCAGTCTGGTGGCGTATTGGCTTCACGCGGTCCGCGCGGAAACACCACTGTTCCCGCTCGCGTTATTCAACGTGGATACCTTTCGCGTTGGCATTCTCGGCAATCTGTTCTCGAGAATGGGCAGTGGTGGAATGCCCTATCTGATTCCGTTGCTCATGCAGGTGGCCCTGGGCTATTCGCCCATGCATGCCGGCATGATGATGATCCCGGCGGCGCTGGCGGGTATGTTCTCCAAGCGCGTGGTCGTGCCGCTGGTTCACCAGGTCGGCTATCGTCGCGTGCTTGTCGGCAATACGCTGCTGGTGGGTGCGACGATGGCAAGCTTTGCGCTCCTGCGGCCTGGTCTTCCGGTGTGGGTGCACGCCGCGCAGTTCGCCGCTTTCGGTGCCGTCAACTCGCTGCAATTCACCGCGATGAATACCTTGACACTGCGCGATCTCGACGGTGAGCTCGCCAGCAGCGGCAATAGCCTGCTGTCGATGTTGATGATGCTGTCGATGGGGCTCGGCGTCGCGGTCGCGGGCGGACTGCTGGGCGCCTTCGGCGGTGTGGCCGCGGCCGACCCTTCACATCTGGAAACGCTCAACGCCTTCCGCTGGACGTTCGTGTGCGTTGGCGCCGTCACTGTGACATCGGCGGCCATCTTCTCGCAGCTCGAGTCCACGCACAGCCTTCAGCACGCCACGGTGCGGGAGGCGGAGTCGCAATGATGGTCCTTGGTACTTGGTCCTTAGTGCTCGGTCCCGTGCTAATCTCCGCTGCATGAGACTCGCTGGCCTTGTGCTCGTTGCCCTTCTTGCCATTCCGCGTGTTGCTGCCGCGCAGCAGCCGAGCCCCGATCAGAAAAAGCTCGACGTGATGGTCGGCAAGTGGAGCATCGAGATCGACACGAAGGCAACCCCGTTGTCACCGGCAAACAAGGCGACAGGCACTGAAGAGTGTCAGTGGTTTGCCAGCCGGCACGTCGTGTGTCGAAGCGAAGCCAAGGGTTCGGCGGGGACGTACAGCCAGATGCGGACGTTGAGCTACGTGCCGGCACGAAAGCAGTACGTCGCGTACACCATCGACAGCCTCGGAAGTGCCGTCGTCGCGTACGGACAGGTCAACGGCGATACCTGGACGTTCACCACCGACCAGCCGGCGTTCAACATCCGGTTGACGCTCAAGATCGCTGCGGGCGGGTACACGGCGCTCGCCGAGTTCGGCGGAGCAGATGGTAAGTTTGTGCCTCTCTCTGAAGTGAAGGGGACACGCGCGAAGTAAGCGCGCTTGCAGAACAAGCCGTCCTCATAGGCGCGACGCGAGCACGCGCGCGGTGAGCTGCTGGGTCGCCAGCGAGAATACACAGTACGCCGCGAACCAATAGAACCCCGGCCCAAACTGCGCTGTGAACGCCACCACCGGTGGACCGGCGACGGGCGTGCTCTGGCTCGCCATCGCGGCGAGATAGGTAATGAATAGCGCCACGACGAAGACGTCCGCCATCGACCATCGTGCGATCGCTTCGACAAACGTCAGCGTTCGCTGTCGCGTCTCAGGCGACGCGAACATCGCCCAGGCGACGAGTGCCGCCTTGACGAAGGGAACGATGACGCTGAACAAGAGAATCAACGTCGCCGGCACTGGGCTCCCGACCTCGTACAGACGCTGCACCGAGCTGACGATGCTCCTGGTTTGCTGAAAGACCTCGACCTCTCCCACGTTCTGCTGCAACGACGCCGTCAATGACGGCATCACTTTGTCGATGATCATCTGACGCAGATCCCCACCAGTCGCCTCGAGCAGTCCGACGACGGTCGGGTTCATCATCGCTTTCAGGGTATTCAGCGTGTCGTCGCTCAGTCCCTTTTGCAGCATCATCGGCGCCACCTGCGCAATGCCGTCGCGGGTCAACACGCCACGGATCGTCAGAACGGGCGCAAGCAGGCCTGGGATCAGAAGGACAACAGAAACGACGAGCATGGCGAAGACAAGCACGCGAGCCGAGCGAGAGCTGGAGGGCGAGACGGAGGTCACACGCGATTGTGGCGGCGACGTGACGGTCACGTCCAGCTCAAATCCTGTTTGCCGTACGGCAAATCGCGATAGCGCTTGCCGGTGATCTGAAAGATCGCGTCGCCGATTGCCGACTGCACAGACGTGGCGCGGTCGTGGCCCATGCCGACGAGCCAGTGCCTGGTTGGAAAGAACTGGATGTTGATGACCGGCGGGTCTTCGTTGATCCGTGACAGTGGGAACACGTGGAAGTTGTTCTCGACGATGCGCCCGTCTTCGATGGTGCAGGCCTGGTGCATCGCGTCGTTGTAGAACCAGGTGATCTGGCCTTCGATCTGCTTCTTCACCGAGAGGGGATTGACCAGACCGAAGCCGGTCTCGTGCGCGACGTCCACGCGTTCGAGCTTGATCTTGCCTTCACGGCTGATCGACACGGTATGGACCATGGCGCTGATCGTCGCCATGCCGTCGCTTTCCGCGCCGCGCTCTTCGAGCGCGATCGCGCGCGCCATGCCCTTCGGCAGCGGAGTGCCCCAGTCTGACATCTTCGCGGCTGTATCGAGCGCAGTGATCATGTCCTGCTTGTACGGGAGGCGGGTGCGCGCAAGGAGCTCGCGTCGATAGAGGTACGGATCCTTGCCGGCTGCTCGCGCAAGTTCGTCCATGAAGCTCTCACGGTAGAACTCGTGCGCCGCCTGTCCGACGCCGCGCCGCGTTCCGACGGGAACGTGGAAGTTGGTCGTGTGGTTCGAGTAACGGTAATTCGGCACGTGGTAGCGCGAGGTCACATGGAACGATGCTTCCGGACCGAAGCCGCCTTCCTGCATCGCGGTCCGCACGTCCATCGCGATCGGCCACCCGTCGGCATCGAGAGCGGCCTTGAGATGCGCGACACCCATGGCGCGATACGTCGTCCCGATGAAGTCCTCTTCGCGCGTCCAGAGCATGTGGATGGGCGTGCCGCGATGCGCGTTCGCGATCATGATCGCGTGTTCGGCCTGGGGACCGTTGCCGTTGCGGCCGAAGCCACCGCCCAGATGACACAGATGGATGTGGACGTTCGTCTCGGGAATCCCGGTGATCTTCGAAGCGCTGAAGCGGGTCTCCTGCGGACTCTGATCGCCGATCCAGATGTCGACGCGGTCGTCGCTGACGAGCACCGTCGCGTTACCGGGTTCCATCCGGGCACGTGGGAGAAACGGCGTTGAGTATGTCGCCTCGACGATGCGTGTCGCGTTCTTGAATGCCGTGTCCACGTCGCCCTGGCTGGCTCGCACGGTGCCGGGCCGATCGAGCGACTTGAGCAGCGACTCGCGCATGTTGGCGGTCGAGAATGCCGCATTGATCGGCGGAACGTCCCATTCAATCGGCAGCTTGTCGATCGCGGTCTTGGCCTGATACCACGAGTCGGCGATGACGGCGACGCCGCCGCTGAACGTGCGGCCGCGGGTCAGCGCCGGGTCAGGGATCGGGAACTGGAGGGCAAATCGCACGCCCGGCATCTGGCGGATGGCGTCGAAGTCGTAGCGCTTCACATCGCCGCCATAGACGGGGCATGTCTTCACCGCCGCCCACTTCATGCCCGGTCGTCGAACATCGATGCCGTAGATCGCCTGGCCGGTCACTTTCGAGGGCACATCGAGGTTCTTCCGCTCGGTGCCCATCAGCGTCCACTGGTCGGGCGACTTGATTGTGATGGTCTCGGGATGTGGATGCGGCGTTTCAGCCGCGCGTTGTGCGACCGCGCCGTATGTCGTGTTGCGACCGCTCGCCGCGTGCGTGATCACGCTGTTCTTCGCGGTGAGCTGTGAGACCGGCACGTTCCACAGTGCCGCCGTCGCGAGCAGCAGCCGCTCGCGCGCTTCGGCGCCGGCGAGCTGCAGGTAATAGCGGCCATCCTTCACCGACGAGGCCGCATTGGTCCGCATGCGTCGATAGAGGCTGTCGGGAATACCGGCAACGCCGACGGGATCGCGATTCCCGAACGTCGGCACGCCGCCGCCCTTGGGATCCTGGGCGCCGTTGCCCGGAACGTTCAACGTCCATGTGGGCGCCTTTTCCCGTGCATCGCGATTCGCCGAGGCGTATTGCGGTCGCACCTTGCTCCAGTCGCACTGGAGTTCCTCGGCGACCATCATCGCATTCGACGTCCACACGCCCTGCCCGAGCTCGGTCTGCGCGATGCGGATCGTGACCGTGTCGTCTGGCGCGATCACGATCCATGCATTGACTTCGCGCGTGGCTGGCTCCTCGTACCACGCGGCGCCAGGCGTGGTCTGCGCCTCTGCGCGCGACGGCAGCCAGAAGCCCAGAACGAAGGCACCCTGCGCGGCGGCCAGCGTGGCGAGGAACTCGCGGCGATCGATGTGGGATGTCATCGTTCTCCCTTCACGCCTTCATCAGCTTGGCCGCGAGGTGAATCGACTGACGAATCCGGTGATAGGTGCTGCAGCGGCACGCGTTCGTGATCTGCGTATCGATATCGGCATCGGTGGGATTGGGACGCGCGCGCAGCAACGCGAGCGTGCTCATGATCATCCCGGACTGGCAGTAGCCGCATTGTGGCGTGTCGAGTTCCTTCCAGGCGATCTGGATCGGATGGCTGCCATCGCGCGACAGTCCTTCGATGGTCATCACCGGCTTGCCGATAGCTGAGGACGCCGGCACGCTGCAGGATCTGATCGCGCGGCCGTCGACGTGCAGCGTGCACGCGCCGCACTGCCCGATGCCGCAGCTGAACTTGGTGCCGGTCAGTCCCAGTTGCTCGCGGATCACCCACAGCAGAGGGGTCTGCGGATCCGCGTCGATGGTGTGCCGCGTGCCGTTGACGACGAGCTCGAACGACATGTCGAGGGTCCTTGGATGGCGATTGTAGCCGCGAAGCAATCCGGGTGGGGAGCGCTATCATGAGCCGCCATGAGATCACGACATCTCGCTGGATTTGAGGCCCTGTTCCTCGGTGTCCTGTTGGGCGGCGCGTCGCTGCTCTCGCAGTCGTCGCGCGCAAGCGCGCCGAGCGCCACCGAACCAATTCGAGCGCGCGCAACGTCAGGACCCGCCATCGATGGATCGCCCGCCTGGTTCCTGCAAGGGTCCTTTCCCGATCCAACGGGACGCACCGTCGTTGACGCCGCAGGTCGCGTCACCATTCCGCCGCGTGGCAACGGCACCGGTGTTTCCCTCGTCGCCGCCCCGGCGGGTGCGATCGTCGACACGCCACCGTGCCGTCGATCGCCGCTGTGCGGCAAGCGATCGGGCATCAGCCGACAATCCCTGCAGCGCGTGCAGTGGCAACAGACGATGGGCTATACGTTCACGTATCCCTACGTGCTGCCGCCCGGCTTTGGCGGTGTGCCGGCCGTCGCGCTCGATTCGAAGGACAACCTCTGGGTGTTTCAACGCGCCGACCCTGGGAAGCCGCAGTTGTTCAAGTTCGACGCGAACCACAAGCTGATTCTCCAGCTCGGACCTGACGTCATCGGCTATCAGGACAAGGCGCACGGCATGGCGGTCGATGCGGACGACAACGTCTGGATCACGGCGGCGAACAGCGCGACCGTGATGAAGATCAGCGCCGATGGAAAGCTGCTGCTGACGATTGGCGAGCGTGGTCGGAGAGGTGACTGGGACGAAGCGAGAGAACAGCGCTTACTCTGGCAGCCCGTGATGGTGGCGTTCGGTCGCAATGGCGATGTCTATATCGGCGAGGGACACGCGAATGAAAGTCCCAACGACAGCGACTCGGAGGATCCCGCGAACAACATCGGCGCGGCGCGGATCATTCATCTCGATAAGAACGGGCGTTTCATCAATCAGTGGTTCGGCAACGAAGTCGGCCAGGGCAAGTTCAGTTCGGCGCACGGGCTCGCCGTCGATCCCGGCAACGGCGACGTCTGGATCGGCGACCGCGAAGAGTACCGCATCGTCGTCTATTCGGCTGACGGCACGTTCGTCAAGACGATGCAGATGAGGAATCTGGTGTGCGCGCTGTATTTCGACTCGCACGGCAATCCGTGGATGGCGACGGGACAGGACGGCCAATTTCTGAAGCTGGATCGGAACGGCAAGGTCCTCGGTGCGATCGGAAACGGCATGGGGATCGGGCCCGGTCAGTTCATCGAGGCCAGCTACTGGGCGATGGACAAGCGGGACAACCTGTATGCCGGCGATACGAGCGTCGGCCGGGTCACGAAGATGGTGGCGCCGTGAATGCCGCAGATGTAGTGTCCGGCTTTATCCGGCCTTTCTCGTTAGCGCTCTTCGTGCTCGCCGTGTGGCCCGCCGCGGTCCCGGGGCGGGTCGGCCGCGCCGCGTGCTGCTGTCGGATTTTCTACTCGTGAAGGGCCAGGCGGCGAACGACACGGCCGGTTCCGATCCTTTCAGGTGCGGACTCAAGAATCCGTCCAGCCCTAGCTCGTGTGGATCACGCTTTTGGACGTTGACCTCAGTCAGAACGGCGACACAAGATTCTTTCTTTCTCGCGGGGAAAGGGAGGGAGACATGCGAGCACATGGTTTGAGTGTGTTGCTGCTTTTGGGGCTGATCGTCGCGTCCTGTTCGCAGTACGCCTCGAGTGGTCCGACACCGCTGGCAACCGGAGGCAGCCTCGCGGCAGTGTCAGGCCAAGGCGGAGGGAAGTCTCCTCTCGCTGCGGTCATGCAATTCGGTCAAGTCGACGTCGGTTCGCCCTTCCCGCCGGCCCCTGAACACGACCAGTCCGCGCATGCGAAGGACAACATCGTTCCAGGCACGGTCGTGATTGCGGTCAATGGAACGGTCAGGTTCAACGTGCCGCCCGGCGTTCACCAGATCAATATCTACAAGCCTGGGACACAGCCCGAGGACGTGGATACCTCGATGGCCAATCTAACAACGCTCGCCGCGCATGCCGGGTGCGGGGCGCCATTGCCGGCAGGAGTTACCGGTGCTCCGCTCGTCATCGACGATGGCGGGGACAACTTCCTGGCAGCGATACCGGTGCCATGTCTCACGCCGACGGAAGCGACCTACACGTTCACTCAACCCGGGCGCTATCTGGTCATCTGCGCCTTCCTGCCACACTTCCAAGTCGGGATGTACGCCTGGGTCGAGGTCAAGGAAGCCTAGCTACACGCACGTCGCGAGTCAGGACACGGGGGGGCCAGGGCCCCTCGTGCTCGCCGCTTGTGATCCCGCGCCTCTTCCGCCACACTTACAGCCTCTTAGCACGTTCGTTCCATCATTCAGAGCAGCAGAAGTCATATGCAGAGACTCGCGATCGCACTCTCGTTCGCTATCCTCGTGGCTGTATCGGCCACTGTGGGCGCTCAGTGGCCCTCGTATCCAACACCCGACGTGCCGCGCACTGCGGATGGCAAGCCGGTCCTCGATGGTCCTGCACCGCGGACACCCGACGGAAAGGTCGATTTCTCGGGCATCTGGATGCGTGCGGGCGGCGGTGGCGGCGGGCGTGGCCACCATCAAGCGCGAGGGGATGCTGATCGCGGAGGTCGTGATCCCCTATGCGCACGAAGCGCTGGTCAAGTCCCTCACGAGCTGACCGGGCCGGAG
>DATCXH010000438.1:0-3512 GCA_036565925.1 Vicinamibacterales bacterium | reverse complement strand
CATTCTGCTTCGGCAGGATGATCGCGCGGATGCCGACACGGCGCGCCGCCAGCACCTTTTCCTTGATGCCGCCCACCGGCAGGACGCGGCCGGACAGTGTGATCTCACCGGTCATGGCGATATCGCCGCGCACGGGACGCTTGGTCAGCGCCGACGCGAGTGCGGTCGCGATCGTGATGCCCGCCGATGGACCGTCCTTGGGAATCGCGCCCGAGGGCACGTGCAGATGGATCTCCGCGTTCTTGAAGAAATCGGGATCGGCGCCGTAGGTGGCGGCGTGCACGCGGAACCACGAGAGCGCGGCACGGGCGGACTCCTTCATCACATCGCCGAGCTGACCCGTAATCGTGAGCGTGTTCGAGCCGGGCATTCGTGACGCTTCGATGAACAGCACATCGCCCCCAGCGGGCGTCCACGCCAGGCCGATCGCGACGCCGGGGTCTTTGGTGCGCTCCTCCATCTCCTCGTCCATGAAGATCGGGGCACCAAGCATTTCGGCGACGACCAGCGGCGTCACAGTGAGCGGCGCCTCGGCACCTTCGGCGCGCCAGCGCGCCGCCTTGCGGCAGAGTGCACCAATCTCACGCTCGAGGTTTCGTACGCCGGCTTCACGCGTGTAGCCGTGAACGACGGCACGAATCGCTTCATCGGTGATCGTGAGCTGCTCGGGCGTCAGGCCGTGGTTGAGGATCTGCTTCTGAACCAGGTGCTCGCGCGCGATCGCCAGCTTCTCTTCCTCGGTGTAGCCCGGGATCTCGAGTACCTCCATGCGATCGCGCAATGCCGGCGGGATCGTATGCAGCACATTCGCGGTCGTGATGAACAGCACTTCCGAGAGGTCGAAGGGCACGTCGAGATAGTGATCGCGGAACGAGTTGTTTTGCTCGGGATCGAGAACCTCGAGCAGCGCCGACGCCGGATCGCCGCGGAAGTCGTTCCCCAGCTTGTCGATCTCGTCGAGGATGAACACCGGGTTCCGCGACTCGGCGCGACGGATGCCCTGGATGATTTGTCCTGGCAGCGCACCGATATACGTGCGGCGATGTCCGCGGATCTCGGCTTCGTCACGCATGCCGCCGAGCGAGACCCGCACAAACGTACGTCCCAGCGACGCCGCGATTGATTTCGCGAGGGACGTCTTGCCTACTCCGGGCGGCCCGGCGAAGCAGAGAATCGGCCCTTTCACGTCCGGATTCAGCTTGCGCACCGCGAGGTACTCGAGGATGCGGTCCTTGGCCTTCTCGAGCCCGGAATGATCGGCGTCGAGAATGCCCTTGGTCTTCGGCAGATCGATGACTTCCTCGGTTCGCTTCTGCCAGGGCAAGGTCACCAGCCAGTCGAGATAGGTCCGCGACACGGTGTACTCCGCCGCGGCCACAGGCATCCGAGCGAGCCGATCGAGCTCGCGCATCGCTTCCTTCTTGACCGGCTCGGGCATGCCCGAGGTCTCGATCTTCTCTTCGAGCTCTTCGATCTCCTTGGTCTGGTCGTCGCCTTCGCCGAGCTCCTTCTGAATCGCCTTCATCTGCTCGCGCAGGAAGTATTCGCGCTGGTTCTTGCCAACCTCGGACTGCACCTGCGATTGAATCTTCGATCCGAGCTCGAGGACCTCGAGCTCCTTGATGAGGATCCTGTTGAGGGCGTCCATGCGCGCGCGGACATCCAACGTCTCGAGCACCTCCTGCTTCACCGGAGTGGCAATCGTGGTGAGGCTCGAGGCGATGAAATCCGATAACCGGCCGGGCTCGGTGATGTTGGAGGCCAGCGTCTGCAGATCGTCCGAGAGCAGCGGCGACAGCGACACCACCTGCTGGAAATTCGTTTTGATGTTGCGCAGCAGCGCGTCGATCTCGAGATTGTCAGACTCGGCAAGCGGTTCGGTCACCGACGTCACGCGCGCGCGCAGATATGGACGCGTCTCGGTGATCGCGTCGAGCGTCAGACGCGTCAGTCCCTGGACGATCAGCCGCAGGCTGCCGTCCGGGAGCTTGAACATCTTGTGAATCTGACTGGCGGTGCCGACTTTGTAGAGATCGCTCTGCATCGGCTCTTCGACCGACGCGTCGCGCTGGGTGAAGACACCGATCACTTTACCCGTCGAGATCGCCTCGTCGATGAGACGCACGGACGACTCGCGCGCGACGGCGAGCGGCATGAACGAGTTCGGAAATAGTACCGTGTCGCGCAGCGGCAGAATCGGCAGCTCATCGGGCACGAGTGGCCGATCGCTTACCGACAGCTCCTCGAAATCGAGACTCTCGTCGCGTTCGCTCATGGGCGGATGCTCTCCTACTTTGGTGAGACGCGCAAGGAGTGCGCCAGGGTTTTCGAGGAAGAGTGTTGAGAAAAAAACGCGGCGGGCATCGCGCCCGCCGTAACCAGGTTTGTGATCGCGCGACAGTCAGTCTTCCAACAGTCGCGTCGGACAAGGCGGGTCTTGCGACCCGCCTACACGACCACGTTAGTTGGACACGTCGTAGAAGAGCGCCGAGGAGCCGCGCTTCTGTGCCTGCATGCGCTCACGTCGCTCGGCAGTCTCACGCGCTTCCTCGCAGTCCTTGCAACGCACTGCGAACGGCAACGCGCGCAGACGCGCTTCGGCGATTTCCTCGCCGCACTCGAAGCAATCACCGTAGGTGCCTTCTTCGAGACGGCGCAATGCCGCGTCCACCTTGGTGAGTGTCTCCGACTTCATCTGAATGAGCGCGAACTCGATGTCTTCCTGAATGTCGACCTCGGAGCTCTCGCCCTGATCCAGCACGTCGCGTTCTTTGCTGCCCTCAGCCCGCACGTCGCGAATCTTTCCCTGGACCGCATTCAGCAATTCGCGGCGGCGCTCTTCGAGCATCTTCTTGAGCTCGTTATAGCGGCTCGTCTTTGCCGCCACCTTCGTCTTCGTCGTCGTCGCCATGATGCCTGCCGCTCCCTTCCACCTCGCCTTATTAGTTCAAGGCGCTTCCAATATGATTCTGCCCGCTATGCAACTTGGGTACCCACGTCACGATGGCCGTTCACCGACTCCGATAGCGAGCTATGAATGAATCGCCGGCCAGCTTCACCCTTGATGATTGGCATCTACAAGTCACTAGATATCAATAACTTAAAGACGCAATCGAATCGCGCCATGAGTTACTGTCCCATTAGACGCTGCTCTGGCGATCGAGGTTTTCAAGTGAACTGTCCACTGGAGAGGGCAAAGGCTGCTGACGGATATGTGGCCTTCTAGCCCCCGATGTGGAGGATCTCTCACATCACCCAGTGCGACCATCCCCTCTTTCGGGACGAAGCATCATCAGCTAAATGGCTGATTGTAAGGCACTTATTAAATTCATTCCGGAGGATCAGGCGAAGCAAGCGCGTCATAAAAACACCGGGTTGCGAAGGTGGACGGTTGACGCCGATAATTCAACAGTCTGTCTGAAAATCTACACATCACGGTTTCGGTGGAAAATTGCCTGGCTGGCAACAAATATGGCGGTCGTCGCGGCAGCGGCCGCGGGCTGTATGCTGGG
>DATCXH010001116.1:0-3322 GCA_036565925.1 Vicinamibacterales bacterium | reverse complement strand
TATTTCGATCGACTCCTGGCGTTCCTCGATCACACGATGGAGCAGGGCTTCGTCCGGCGTGAATACGGGTCGCTGCTGGCCGTGTCGGACGGTTCTGAGACGCTTCTCGACGCGTTACAGTCGCACGCACCAGTGGCGGTGGACAAGTGGATCGACACCGCCCCGATATAGATGTCACCATACGCAGAAATGACCCAGTTGTCGGCGGACGCGTGGCCGGGTGCTCGGCCGCAGGCCTTCGCATCGGGGAATCGGACGTTCGTCTTCAAGACGCAGCCGCCGCGGCTGGCGAACTGGTCCGGAAAAGCGCAGGGAACCGTCGTCACGATCAGTGGCGGGAGTGAAACCGTGATCTGGAGTCGCGAGCTGCTCAACATTCCCGTCCAGGCGTTCATCACCGACGATGGGAAGCATGTCGTGACGTGCGACACGTGGGCGAAGCTCGGATACGAGCATGCGCTGGTGATTTACGGTGACCAGGGCGTCGTCATCGCGGACTACAATCTCGAGAGACTGCTGTCCGCGAATGACATCGCCACCTCGGTGAGCCATACCGCCACGACCAGGCCATGGCTGAAGGGCGCGACGATTACGTTCGACGGCAGTGCAGAACACATCGTGATCACACTTCACTGGGGCAAAGTTCTTCGCGTCGCACTCGCGACGGGGAACGTGGACGCGTCATGATCGTCAGGCGTGGTTCTCTCGCGATTGGGCTGGTGGCGATCCTGTGGTGTGCCGCTACACCCGCCGGTCAGGGGAGCGCCGTCGGCATCGATCGCGCTCGACTGCTCGACGGCGCCATCGACGTCCACGTGCACAGTTATCCTGATGATCGACCGCGATCGATCGACGCGATCGAAGTCGCCAAACTGGCACAGGCGCGCAAAATGCGCGCGGTCGTGCTCAAGAACCACTACGACTCCACTGCCGGACTGGCATTTCTGGTTCGCAAAGTGGTGCCTGATATCGAGGTGTTCGGCGGAGTTGCACTGAACCTGACCGTCGGCGGTATCAATGCGGCTGCTGTCGAGCACATGGCCGCCGTATCTGGTGGCTGGGGCCGCGTCGTCTGGATGCCGACCTTCGATGCTGAGAACCAGGTGCGGACGTCGAAGGAGAATCGCCCGTTCGTGCCGGTCACGAAGAATGGCGAATTGCTGCCCGCCGTTCGTGACGTGATCGCGGTGATCGCGAAGCGCGATCTCGTCCTTGCCACCGGTCATTCGGCGCCGCACGAGGTGCTCCTCATCCTGCGCGAGGCGAAACAACGGGGTGTCCAGCGTCTGATCGTGACGCATGCGATGAACACCCCGGTCTCGATGTCAGTGGCGGAGATGCAGGAGGCGGCTCGGCTCGGGGCCTACATCGAATTCGTCGGCGGTTCGCTGACGGCGGCGGATGCCGAGACCCGGATGACCCGCTACGCGGATGCGATTCGCCAGATCGGACCCGAGTTCTGCATCCTCGCTTCGGATCTCGGCCAGCAGGGGAACGCCTTGCCGCCCGACGGTTTCGGCGATTTTCTGGTCTCGCTCCGCCGCCGCGGCTTTACCCCGCAGGAAGTGGACCGGATGGCGAAGCAGAACCCCGCCCGGCTTCTCGGTTTGCCGTAAGCCACGTCGATCTCCTAAGCTTTTCAGGCTACCCGTGTCTCAGCCATGACCCGAGCAGAAATCCAGGACTTGATCGTGCGCTTCCAGGACGCCTGGGACCGCCGCGATGTGGACGCGCTCGCCAACTTCCACACCGAGGACTGTGTCGTCGAGAGCCCCTTCGCCGGCGGACAGGCGCGTGGACGCGAGGCGATCGCACGAGGGTACGAAGCGTTCTTTCACGCATTTCCCGATGCGACCCTGAAGAACGAAGAGCCGCTCATCGATGGCCATCGCGTGGTGCTCATTACGCGGATGTCTGGCACCGATCGAGGCGGTTTCCTCGGAATGCATCCGACGGGTCGTGTCGTCGACTTTCCGATGGTGTTGATCTATCAACTCGACAACGGCTTGATCGTGCGCGAGCGGCGCATTTACGACTTCACCGGGCTGGCAGTGCAGGTCGGCGCCATCAAAGCGAAACCGGCGGTATAAGCGCCCATGAGCGAAGCTCGCCTCCACGTCAGCGATTCACAGGGCCGCCGGGTGGTCGTCCTCGATCGCCCGCAGTTCCTCATCGGCCGGAGGACGGCGGCGGACCTACAGATCGTCAGCACCGACGTCTCGCGTGAGCATGCCGAGATCGTGCAGGACGAAGGCCGTTATCTGTTGCGCGATCGCGGATCGCGCTATGGCACGTTCGTCAATGGTGAGCAGGTGACCGAGCGTCTGCTCGAGCACGGCGATCGCATCAGGCTCGGTCGCACCGACGCCATCGAATTGGTGTTTGCCACCGACGGGGCCAAGACCACGGGATTCCTCGATGCCTCGTCCGACGTGACCAACCTCCGTCAGATGGCGGCGATTCTCAACGGGCTGCGCGCGCTCGGATCGGGCCGCGTGCTGGACGAAGTGCTGACCCTGGTGATGGATTCGGCGCTCGAGGTGACGAAGGCCGAGCGCGGGTTCATGATGCTGGCCAACGCTGAAGGGGAGCTCGAATTCAAGATTGCCCGCGGCCGCGGCAAGACCACGCTGTCCGGGACGTCGTTCACCACGAGTGAAAAAATCCCGCGCGAGGTGTTTCGCACCGGACAGAGCCGCACCGTCCCCGATCTGATGGAGGGCGATCTGGCCGGCCAGCACGATCGTACCATCGCCGTCGGCATCCGCCATGTGCTGTGTGTGCCGCTGCTGGTATCGCCGATGTCCGCAGCATCGGCGCCATCCTCAATCATTCAGAAGACGATCGGCGTCCTCTACCTCGACGGGCGCGAGAAGAGCACGATGATGTCCGACGCGACGCGCGCCTCGCTCGAGGCGTTCGCCACGCAGGCCGCGCTGGCGATTGACTCGGCGCGTCTGTACGCCGAATCGGCGGAGAAGGCCCGGCTCGATCGTGACCTGCGTATCGCCGCAGACATTCAGCGCGCGCTGCTGCCTGAGCCGGCATTTGACGGAGGTTTTGCGGATCTCGCGGCCGCCTCGATCCCCTGTCGCACGGTCGGAGGAGATTTCTTCGACTACATCGACGTCGGCGATCGAGGCTTCGGTTTTGCGCTCGGAGACGTGGCAGGCAAAGGCCCTCCAGCCGCACTTCTGGCTGCGGCCGTCCAGAGCAACTTTGCGGCGCACGCACCGGTGAGTGCGACGCCGGCCGACGCCATGGAGCGGATCAATAAGGCGCTCCTGCGCCGGGCCATCGAGGCTCGCTTCGCGACCATGTT